>JAYTVY010000180.1:0-4798 GCA_043743755.1 Bryobacterales bacterium
CCGAAGCCCGCTCCGCCCGAAGCCGGGACCCCGAACGCCCCGCCTCCGCCTCAGATCCAGAGCGAGGAAAAACCCAAGCTGGCGTTCGAGACGCCGGGACTGCGTGGAACCTCGCCGGCAGCCGGCGGGTCGCTCTCGCGGCTGACCACGCCGAGGAATACGGTGGAAGAAGCGATTCGCAATGTTGCACGAGGGGGAGGCGCGCAGGGCGGCCTGGTAGTGGGGGATATGGACCCGCCGCCGAGCATCGCCGAGTCGCTGCGGAAGTCTCCGATGATGGACGTTCAGCACAGCAGCGTCCAGTTGAAGAGCGACGACCAAGGTGTCGACTTTAAGCCTTACCTTGTGCAGGTGCTGGCCCGCGTCCGTCAGAATTGGAAAGCGGTGATACCCGAAAGCGCTCACATGGGCCGCCGTGGCCGCGTCACCGTTCAGTTCATTGTGGACCGCAGCGGCGGCGTCCCCAAGCTCGTGATCGCGACTCCTTCAGGCGCGGATCCGCTGGACCGTGCGGCCGTTGCGGGAATCAGCGCATCGGTGCCCTTCCCGCCGCTGCCGCAAGAGTACAAGGGTTCCAGCGTGCGGCTCGAGTTCACGTTTAAATACAACGTGCCGTAGGACTTGCGTAGACGCCACCAGCCCGCCGATCTGTTAATCTGCAAGGAATATGCGAGTTACATTGCTGTTTTTTGCACTTTGCACGGTGCTTGCGGCCCAGTCGCCGCCGGAGCCGATCACCATTGAGCAGGCGGTGCAGGAGGCGCTGACCAACAACGCCAATCTGATCGCCGAGCGCATGAACGTGCCGCTGGCGGCCGCGCGGATGGTGACGGCGCGGCTGCGGCCAAATCCGGTGCTGACGCTGGACGGCGACTATCTGGACATCCTCGGCACGGGGTTCTCGCCGGCTAATAACGCGGGTCCGGCGGAGGGCTCCGGCCGCGTGGATTTTGTGTTCGAAGGGCCGGGCAAGCGGGCCGGGAGGATTGCGGTGGCCGAACACGACCGTTCCGCGGCTGAGCTGAACGTGCAAAACGCCATCCGGGGCGTCATTTTCGATGTCCAATCGGCTTTTGTCGACGTGCTGCTGGCCAAGGAAGCGCTGGCGCTAGCGGAGCAGAATTTGAAGGATCTCGACCAGCTGGTGGAAGAGGGTCGCAAGCGCGTCCAGGCCGGCGAGCTGTCGGCCGCCGACCTGTTGCGCACTCGACTGGCAGCGATGCAGTTTCGCAATGACGCGGCCAACGCGGCGTCGCGATTACACTCGACGCGGCACCGGCTGCAACTGCTGATGGGACGGCTGACGTTCGTCCATGGATTCGACGTGAAAGGCACGCTGCGGCGCGATCCGGACCGCCTGGAGATTCAACCCCTGCGCAAGCAGGCTCAAGAAATTCGGCCCGATATTCTGGCGCTGGTGCGCTCCCAGGCGCGTTCCACGGCGGATCTCAAGCTGCAGCTGGCCCAGTCCAAGATCGACTATACCGTTGGAACGCAGTTTCACCGCCAGCAGAGTCCCACCGGCACGGGCAGCTCGCTGGGCGTGTTCCTGAGCATGCCGCTGCCGGTGTTTAACCGCAACCAGGGCGAGATAGAGAGAGCCCGCCTTGAATACCGGCAGCTGGAAGCTCGTCTCAGCGCGTTGCGCGCCTCGGTGGCCGCGGAAGTGGAAAGTTCCTATGAGCAGTACGCCATCGCGAGCACGATGCTCGGCAACCTGGAGACGGACATGTTGGAACAGTCGCGGGAAGTGCGGCGTACGGCCGAAGAATCCTACCGCGCGAAGAAGATTTCCCTGCTGGAGTTCCTGGACGCGCGGCGCGCCTACACCGACACCATGCAGAGCTATAACGACGCCCGGGCGAGCCACGCGCGCAGCTTGTACTCGATGGAAGCCGTAACGGGGAAGAGCGTCGCGGGCGGTTCGCGTAACCTTTTGCCGCCGGCGCGGTAATTGTTGCGAACGCGGGCGGCCGTTCATCCGTATTCCTGACGGGCGAACATGAAATACGCATTGAGAAGTCTTTGGAACGACCGCGGCTTCGCCGCGACGGCGGTGCTTAGCCTTGCGATCGGCATCGGCGCGAATACGGCGATCTTTTCGCTGGTGAGTGGTGTGCTGCTGCGGCCGCTGGACTTTCCCGACCCGCAGCGCCTCACAGCCATTTCGATTTCGACGCCGCAATTCCTCAACGGGCAACCGCTGCCCATCAATCTTGGCCAGCTGGTGGAATGGCGCAAGCGCACGCAATCGTTTGAAGGCATCGGCGCTTATCGCAACTCGACGGCGAGCCTTACCGGAGATGGACATCCGGAGTTGATTCCGGGAGCGCGAGTTTCTGCGAATTTCTTCGATATCCTGGGCGTGCATCCACGCATCGGACGCTCGTTTCTGGAGCCGGAAGATCATTTTGGCCGCCACCAGGTGGTGCTGCTGGCCGATTCAATCTGGCGGCGCCGCTTCGGCGCGGATGCGTCCATCATTGGGCGCGAAATTGTACTGGGCGGCACGCCGCACATTGTGGTGGGAGTGCTGCCGCCGGCTTTCGAGTTTCCGAAGCAGCCGGGCGACAATGGGAAGCGCCTGAACGGACGCATGGAGATTTTCCGGCCGCTGGCGTACAAGCCCAGCGATGCGACGCCGCATGCAGGCGATTTGAACTATCAGGGCATCGCGCGTCTGCGTCCCGGCGTCTCCATTGAGCGCGCGCGGGCCGAGCTTACCGCCGCGGAAACCGCTCTCGACGCGTCCATCGGAGCCGAATCCTGGCATATCGTTCCCGTGCTGACTCCGTTGCAACAACAGGTGACCGGTGAGGTCCGGCAAAGCCTGGTGGTGCTGATGGCGGCCGTGGGAGCGGTGCTGCTGGTGCTGTGCGTCAACCTGGCGAATCTTTCGCTCTCGCGCGCAGCCGGGCGTTCTCGCGAGGCTGCCATCCGCACGGCGCTCGGCGCTACTCGCTGGCGGCTGGCGCGCCAATCGCTCGCGGAAACGGGAGTTCTAGCCGCGCTGGGAGGCGGCCTCGGGGTGGTGTTCGCATATCTGGGATTGGAGCGGCTGCTGGCGGCCGCGCCGGTGGATCTCCCGCGTCTGCGCGAGGTCTCCGTGGATGCGCGCGTACTGATTTTCGCGGTCGCTATTTCGGCGCTGACGGCGCTGCTGTTTGGCCTGCTGCCCGCGCTCCGCAGCGCTTCCAGCGGGACGCCGTATGAGACGCTGAAATCCACCAGCTATGCCAGCGCCGGCGGCCCCGGCGGATTGCGTTTGCGGAATCTGTTAGTCGCGCTGGAAGTGGGTTTGTGCACAGCGCTGCTGGTCACGTCGGGACTGTTTCTATCGAGCTTCGTCCGCCTGACCACCATTCCGCGCGGCTTCGATATCCAGCGCATCCTGGCGGTGGATGTCGCGCTGCCTGGAACGAAGTATGCGAAAGACGCCGATGTCAGCCGCTTCTTTGAGACGGTGCTGGGTCAAGCTCGCGCTCTGCCAGGGGTGGAATCGGCGGCCATTTCGTCCTACCTGCCTTTGCAAGGCGAGAGCTGGGTGGATATCATCAAAACCGAGAACGATTCCCGCCCGGAGGCGCAGCTCCCCCCCGCCAATCTTCGCTTCATCAGCCCCGGATATTTTCAGACGCTGCACATCCCCTTACGGGCGGGACGCGATTTCGAACCAACCGACCGCAACCACCTTACCGCAATCGTCTCTCAGAGCCTCGCCCGCAAGCTCT
The DNA here is from genome assembly GCA_043743755.1 of Bryobacterales bacterium. Taxonomy (GTDB): domain Bacteria; phylum Acidobacteriota; class Terriglobia; order Bryobacterales; family Bryobacteraceae; genus JALYHQ01. The sequence goes on from JAYTVY010000180.1 coordinate 3,732, forward strand.
GGCCGGACGCCGATCCGGTGGGACGCAAGCTGATCGATATCGGCCAGGCTCACGAGGTGGTGGGGGTGGTGGGCGACGCGCGCAGCACCAGCCTGGATCAAAAGCCGGTGGACATGCTGTATATCCCTCTCTGGCAGCGGCCCCAGAATTCGTCGTCGATTCTGGTGCGCACGGCGATGGATCCCAAGGCGATTGCCGGGGCCTTGCGCGCGGCCGTCTGGAGCGCGGACAGCGATGTGCCGGTTCCCGAAGAGAGGACGCTGGAGCAGATCCTTTCCGAATCCGTGGCGCGGCGTCGGTTCCAGATGTCGCTGGTGCTGCTGTTCGCGGGCGCTGCGCTGGCCCTGGCTGCCTTCGGGACCTACGGCGTGGTTTCCCATGCGGTGGCGCGGCGTCGCTCGGAAATCGGCATCCGCATGGCCCTGGGCGCCGCGCGGGGGCAAGTGCTGCGGCTGGTGCTGCGGCAGGGCATGGTGCCAGTGTTCGCCGGACTGGCGGCGGGCGCAGTGGCGGCGCTGGCCATCGGCAGTTATGTCGCGAGCCTGCTGTTCGAGGTGAGCCCGCGCGATCCGGCCGCCTTTGCCATCGCGGCCGCGGTGCTGATCGCGGTTTCGGCATTGGCATGCTGGATTCCGGCGCGGCGCGCGGCCGCTATTGACCCCCTCAACGCCATCCGCTACGAGTAGGGTTCCAGCGTTTACACTGGGGACACTATGGGATTTGAGCAATACCACGAGCCGGCATCCGAGCTCTCACAGAAGACTCGCACGTTTGCGCGAATGATTGTGTCGATGATTGAAGAAGCCGAGGCGATCAACTGGTACGAGCAGCGCATCTCGTTGGAGAAGGATAAGACCGCGCGCGCCATCATGCAGAACGCCCAGAAAGAGGAGTTCAAGCACTTCGGCATGGATCTGGAGTTTCTGCTGCGCCAGAAGTCCGACTGGAAGACCGTGCTGCAGGATATTCTCTTCAAGCCCGGCGATATCGTTGAACACGGCGAGGATGCCGAGAAGGATGTGGATTGATTCTGGGACTTCGCCCCTCGACGAAAGACTCGAACTTAA
>JAYTVY010000181.1:0-6782 GCA_043743755.1 Bryobacterales bacterium
CAGCAGAAACGCGCTCAGGAGAATCGGAATCGCGAGCCGGTACAAGCTGATGCCGCTGGCTTTGAAGGCGGTGACCTCGTTGTTCTTGGTCATGATGCCGAATGTGATAAGCACCGCCACCAGTACGCTGATGGGCGCCGAATCGTAGATCAACTTTGGCGTAAGGAAGAACAGGTACGTGATAACGCGGACCATCGAGATATGGTTCTTGACAATGTCGCTGAGCAGCTCGAAGAACGTGTACACGTGGGTCATCAGAACGAAGCTGGCCAGCAGCAGGTAAAAGTAAAATACGAAGCTGCCCAGGACGTATGTGTCCAGAATCTGAATCAACAGCGGGAAGCGGAACCCGCGCCCGCGCGGGCGCATGGTTACGCCCGAAGATGGAATGGATCGCAGCCTGCGCCATCCGGCGGCGAAGCTAGCTGCCACGGAGGCCACCAGGTCCCGATCGCCGGGCCGCTCCAGGCGAAATAGAAACGCCAGCCCGAACACGGCGAACACGATGTTGGGAATCCACTCCGCCAGGCCCACCGGCAACTTGCGCTGGCGCGCGAGGCCGTTCATGGCGATGAGTCCCATCCAATACAAGAACGCGAGCAGAGTGGTGAGGATGTATGCGGCCGATTTGCCGCCCTTGCGCGATGACACGCCCAGGGGAATACCGATCAGCGCGAGCAGGAAACACGCGGGAGGCAGGGCGAGGCGCTGGTGAAGCTCAATGCGCGCTTCAATCACGCGTTCCGGGTCAAGCGTCTTGTCGCGGTAGGCCAGCTTGTACAGCGGCAGCGTATCCATTTCGGTGAAGGCCTTGGCGTGCACTTCGTTGGGCCGCGTAGCCTCCAGAATTTGCGCGCCGGTGGGAAAGGTGGTGGTGTGATACTCGCTGACATCTTTTCCGGCCACGTGCGTGCTGCCATTTTGCATGCTGAGCTGGATCAAATTGTGGGCGACATCGGGCACCGCGATGGCCTCGGATGAAACGGTGATCAGGGGGCTGTCGCCGCGCTCATTGGCCTCGGCCTTGCGCTCCTCGGGAGGCGTCAGGTCGGCGATAAACACGTTGCGCCAGCGTGTAACCGGACCCGGAATCACATCGCCGACGTACAGAACGCGGTTCGGAAACTGCTCCTCGAAGACGCGCGGCTGCACTTCGGCCGTCAGCTCGGCGGCCACCAGCTGGTTCAGGATCTTGTAGGTCCGCCAGGTGGAATACGGCGTGAGCCACAGCGTGCAGGTGGCGGTGGCTAACATCGCCAGCGTGGCGAGAATCAGGACTGGGGCGATCACTTTGCGGCTGGGCACGCCGGCGGCGCGCATGGCCGTGATCTCACCGTCGCTGGACATCCGGCTGAGCGCGATCAGGACGCCCACCAACACCCCCAGCGGCGCCGTGAATGCAAGCGTGAACGGAATCGCCAGCCCGAACAGCGTGCCCACGGTGTGCGGCGGCGCGGAGCTGCGCACCAGAATCTCAAACAGTCTGCCGACGCGCTGCAGGAACAGCACGAATGTGAACAGCACGGTGCCGAAAATGGCGCTGGAGGCGACTTCGCGGAAGATGGAGCGGCTGAGGATTCCCACGCTTACCGGGCTCCAGCCAGCGGAGGGGGCGGCACCACCGGCAGCTGCAGCAGCTCCTCGCCGGACCTTTCCAGCTCAAGCTCCTCGAACAACACGCCTGGGGCGATCACGGATGAGTTGGTAACGAAGCCCCCCACGCCCATCAGAGCGAACGTCACGGGCGTGTCCAGAAAATTGAACACGAAGGTCTCGTCCGAGGCCGCCGCGATGTCCCGCAATGAGCGCGACGAGAGTCCCCGGAAGCGCATGCCGCGCACCAGCTCCTCGCGGCCGTCGGGATATACGCGATACACCAGCAGCGGCAGGCTAACCGGCCGCGTCCCGCCCCCCGACTGCGCCATCGCCGACGTGGAACGCCGCAGTTCATCGAGCGATGCCGACGAGGGCCAGTCCAGTTTTCGAACCAGCAGGCCGTACGGCTTATTGCGCTGCTTCACAATATCGAGCAACTTCTTCTTTAGCTCGGCGGCCGGGACGCCGCCCGACGCTTTCACGAACAAGTTTCCGTATCCAGCCGAGGCCGTGCCAAAGGGACCGGGCATGCGGCCGCGCCCGTTGGACGATTCAAACCCCTTGAGCGCCGGTGTGCGCGAGAGCAGAAAGGATTTGAGGACCCCGTGTTCGATCAACGCCAGCGGCTTCGGCGCAACGCCCTCCATGTCGTACAGGTAATGGCCGAACAGAGTTTGGCCGCGCCATTCGGTCTGCGTTGGATCGTCCACGACATCCATCCAATCCGGAAGGACGCGCGCGCCCACCCGATTCTCGAGCTCGCTCGGCAAAAATGGCGCGGCCCGCCCTGGCTCGGACACAGGTTTGCGGTCGATCTTCAGGTTGTCGCCCAGAAGCTGTCCGAACAACTGCGACGCGGCCCGCGCTTCGAACAACACCGGGCCATCGTAACCTTCGCCCTGCGGCGCCGCGGTCAAAGCGGCAATCTCTTCGGCGATCTCGGCGGTTCCGCGCCGCAACTCGGCTTCCACCGGAAGGCCGTTCGCATCGAAGGCCTGGAACACCCCCGCATCGCGAAGCCACATGCCGTCGGGCGCCTGCCCGAATGCGCGGATGCGCACATAGGCCAGATTCTCCGGGACGCGAATCTCCGAGCCTTCCGAGTTCACCAGATAATCGGTGGACTGCACGGCCTGAAATTCGACGGTGGACGACAGCACCTGGGGATAAGCTCCAAACACGCCCGACAGACGCACGACGCGCGCCTTCCACTGCGCTTCATCGGGAAGTACGCGCTTCACCGGCAACAGGGCTTTCACCGGATCCGCTTTTGAAAAATCCGGAAGCTTCTCCGCCGCCATGACATTCTTCAGCGCGGACCGCTTGCGCGCGATGGCTTCTTCCGCCGTCTTATAGACGCGATCCGTGGCCAGCCATAAACTCTGCCGGAGGGCCGGATAGCTATTGTCCAGTGGGAGGCGGTCAGTATCATAGCGGGTGCCGGTGTAAAAATCCGAATACACGTGATTGGCGTTGTCGAACTGATAGTCGCCCACGCGCACGCGCACAACGGCCACCCGGGCAGCCGTCTGGGTGCTGGTGACCAGCGCGCCCAGCATAGCGCCGATCGCCAGAATCGACGCGTCTTCCACGCGGTACTCGAAAAAATACGGCGCGTCCATGCCCAACATCCGCAATTGTTTGGAGCGCCCCAGTTCGTCCTGCATGGCACGCAGGATCACGTCGTTCGAGGGGTCCTGAGCTTGCGCGCCCGAAATCAACGAGAGCAGCGCCACACCGGCCAGCGCACGCCTCATTGTCCGCCTCCGATGTCGGTTGGCCGCGAGAGAAACGGCGGGCGGTCTTGCGAGCTGTCCTTCTTCTGAATCTCAATTTCGGAGATCAACAGCGCCGGCGACACGGCCGACACCGGCACCTGTCCGGATTCCGCCCCGCAATATCCGTTGAATACTTCGGCCTTGTCGCCGGTCGCCAGTATCTTCGCGAAGCTTGCCAGCGGGGTGCCAACGATGTCGGCTCCGCGCACCAGCTCGTCGGGACGGCCATCGGCATAGACGCGATAAACCATCAGAGGAATCACCGTGAACGCCTGCAACCCGCGCCGCTGGGTGGTGGTGTACCCGCCGGTGACCTGCTCAAAGTACAATCCATAAGGCTTGCCCACGCGCTTGATTTCGGCAACCAGCATTTCACGCAGGCGCTTATCGGGGACCTGTTTTTTAGACTCCACGATGAGATTCGATTGGCGCGAAACCACTTCCAGTCCCGGCTGCCTGCGGCCGTGCCCGTTCGAATGATCGACCCCCTTGATGGGCGAGCGGGACATCAAGAAGGTCTTTAGAATCCCGTTCTCCACCACCAGCACCGGCCGAGCCTTGACGCCTTCGTCGTCATAGGAGTAATAACCGTTGAGATCCACCGCTTCCAAGGTGCGCCGTGTTGGGTCGAACAAGACCGAAAGAAACTCCGGAAGCACGGGCTGTCCCACGGACTTGGTAAAGGTCTGACCCTCGGTTTCGTCTTTCTGGCGATGTCCTTCCACGCGATGCCCGAAGATCTCGTGAAAGAACACGCCCGCGGCGCGACCGGAGAGAATCGCGGGCCCGACGAACGGCTCCACGGTGGGCGCTCGCTGCAAGCGCGCAAGATCCGCGCTGACGCGATTTACCGCCGCGTCGATGACGTCCGCTTTCGGCAGCCGGCTCAGATCACTGGCCTGGAAACTTTCGGTAGCCATCAGATCCATGCCATCGGACGCTTTGCCCTGCGCCCGGATATTCAGCGTCGCAAACGTGCGGCCATGCACCAGCCGCGTGCCTTCGGTGTTGACCAGATATCGGGTCTCGCGCTGGACCACCAACGTGACGCCGGTGTTCAGCGCGCTCGCGTTGGTCCCTAGATCAGCGGACCATTTCTTCACGCGCGCGGTCCATTCGGCGTCGGGACCCTTGAGGCGCGCGGGCAATTCATCGTGGACGGCCGGTTCGTCGGTGGAGAAATCGCTGGAGTTATCTTCCTGCGCGACCTTCATCTGGCTGTTGGATTTGATGTCAATGAGACGCCGCGCGGCCGCGCGCCAGGTGCGATCGGTCTCGAACCACACTTTGCGCCGGATGGCGTCGGGCACGTCCTCCACAGGCATTAACGCCCCGGGAGTGAATCGCGGACGCTCCCCGCGCACCATGTGGTAGTTATCCAGCTTGGGATCGCCCACGCGCACCGTGACGTCGAGAAGGCGCGTATGCGCCTTGCCCGAGCCATGCAAGGCTCCCAGACTGGCCGAAACCGCCTGGCTCTCTTCTTCGGTTACTTCGTAGGCCATGAAGTAGGGAGCGGGATCGGCCTTTTGCTTGAGAATCGTAAAGTTCCGCTGCAGCTCGTCGGCAAGCGTCTGGGTCAGAGTCTGGGCGGACGCGGCCGGCCAGGGGAGGAGCAGGGGTAAAAACAAGAGGTATCGCACGAAATTCCAGGATATCAGGTGGCCCATCTCCGCTATCCTGTACGTCATGGCGGAACTGGTGGTCACGTTTGGGGAAACCATGCTGCGCCTGGCGCCGCCGGGGTTTGAGCGCTTCTTGCAATCGCCGCAGTTTGTCGCGACTTTCGGCGGCGGCGAGGCGAACGTCGCGGTGGCACTGGCTGGTTTTGGCAATGCAGCCCGCTATGTCAGCGTGCTGCCGGACAATTCAATCGCCGAGGCGCTGATCGGGGAGCTGCGGCGATTTGGCGTGGACACTTCGCAAATCGTCCGCGGTGCGGGGCGCATGGGCATTTACTTCGTGGAGCCGGGCGCGAACCAGCGGCCTTCCAAAGTAGTGTACGACCGTGAGAACAGCGCGATCGCGTTGGCCCGGCCCGGCGCGATTGATTGGAACCAGGCTTTTGCCGGGGCGGGATGGTATCACATCACCGGTATAACGCCGGCCATCAGCGCCAGCGCCGCCGCGCTGTCGCAAGAAAGTCTCGAAGGCGCGCGAAGACTCGGCCTTCCGGTCTCTTGCGATTTGAATTTCCGCAAGAACCTGTGGAAGTATGGCAAGTCCGCGCGCGACGTGATGCCGGAACTCTTTTCGCTGGTGGACGTCGGCATTGCGAATGAAGAAGACTGCCAGGCCGCACTGGGCATTGAATCGCCGGTGGATGTAACGGGCGGCAAGCTGGACGCGGATCAGTACCGGGCGCTGGCCGAGGAGGTGCTGACGGCATATCCGGGCCTGAAGATGCTGGCCATTACTTTGCGTGAATCGAAGAGCGCTTCGCACAACGGCTGGTCGGCCTGTTTACATGACCGCAAGGAGTTTCTGCTGAGCCGCCACTACGAAATCACGCACATCGTGGATCGCGTGGGCGGCGGCGACAGCTTCGCGGGCGGGCTGATTTACGGCCTGCTGAACCTGGGCAGCCATCGCGACGCACTCGAATTCGCGGTAGCCGCTTCGGCGCTGAAGCATTCCATCCCCGGGGATTTCAACCGCTTCACCCGGGAGGAAGTGAATCAGCTGGTGCGCGGCGGCGGATCGGGAAGAGTGCAGCGGTAGAACAAAGAGGTCAAGCCCGCCGGGTTCGCAACCGGAAGCGATACACCAGGGCCCCCGTGGCTACGGTGAGCATCGCCACCAGGGAAATCTCAGGCTTGAACGTCATGCCGAAGATAGTGATCACGATGCCCACGATAACGAAAAGCACCGGAATCGCGGGATACAGGAAACTCACGACGGGCAATTGCTTCCATTCCTTGCGCCGCCGGAAGACCATGAGCGACACCACCGACATCACCGCGGAAAAATTCAGCAGAAAGCCCACATAGAACATCAGGTTGAGAAACGGGGTGAAGGTCATCAGCATGGTGCAGACGCCCTGGGCCACAATTGCAATTACCGGCGTGTGCCAGCGCGGATCGACGCGGGCGGCGGCGGCGAAGAAGGCGCCGTTCTTCGCCATGGCATAATACACGCGCGGCCCGATAGTAACCATCGCGTTCACGGTGGCGAGCAATGAGAGGGCCATGGCCGCGCTGAAGAGTCCGGCCACCGCTGGGCCAAATAACGCCGACGCCGCCAGCGCGCCCACCGCCAGCACGCCTTTCATCGATTCCAGAGGCACAGCGTAGATGAACAGCACGTTCAACCCGAGAAAGAGCGCCGCCACCAGCGCAGTACCCCAAGCCAGCGACAGCGGCAGCGTCCGAGCCGGCTGACGCACTTCCTCGGCGACATAGGTGGCCG
>JAYTVY010000182.1:0-11593 GCA_043743755.1 Bryobacterales bacterium
CTTCGCCTCGCTAGGTGTAGTGATCGCGCTGCTGGTGGCGGTTTACTTCATGGATCCAAAGTCGCATCGCTGGTTCCGGCTGGGCAGCGTTGGATTGCAGCCGTCCGAATTCGCGAAGCCCGCGCTGATCCTGTTTCTGGCGTGGTTTGTGACGTTGCGGTCGCGCGCCATCAATACCCGGCATACCGTGTTGCCGGCCACTCTCGCGCTGGTGATGCTGGCCGCCACGGTAGTGGTGGCGGATCTGGGAACGGCGGTAGTGCTGGTGCTCACCGCGGCGGTGGTGTTCTATGTGGCCGGCTTGCAGCGGCGCTACTTCGTGGTGGCGCTGGCGATGGCTCTGTTGTTCGCCACCGCGGCGGTGCTTTGGAAGCCTTACCGGCTGGCCCGCATCATCGCGTTTGTCGATCCCGGATACACCATGCTCGAAAAACTGGATCCTTCGGGCCGCACCAAACGCTACATGAGCGAATCGGCCACTCGCGATACCAGTTATCAGGCGCGGCAATCGAAGATCGCCGTGGGCAGCGGCGGCGCGCTGGGGCTCGGGCTGATGCAGGGCAAACAGAAGATCCTGTATCTGCCGGAAGCGCACACGGACTTTATTTACGCGGTAGTCGCCGAAGAGCTCGGCTTCTTCGGATCCAGCGCCATCCTCGCCGGATTCCTGATCATCGTCTGGCGGGGCCTTACGTTATGCTGGAGCGCCCAGGACGACTTCGGACGCATGCTGGCCCTGGGCGTCACCGCCTGCATCACGATCCAGGCCCTGATCAATATCAGCGTGGTTCTGGACATGGGCCCCACCAAAGGCATCCCCCTGCCCATGATCAGCGCCGGCGGCAGTTCCTTATTGAGTACTTTGATATGCCTCGGCATGCTGCTCAGCGTGAGCGAGCACTCGGCATGATTCAGGACGGATGAAAGAGGAGCCCAAGACGTTTATGATGGCCGGCGGCGGCACCGGAGGACATGTGATTCCAGCGATAGCGGTGGCGCGCGAGCTGCGTGACCGCGGCCATCGTCCCGTCTTCGCCGGCACGTCCACGGGCTTTGAAGCGAAATTGGTGCCGCAGGCCGGCTTTGAAATCGCGACCCTCGAGATCGGCGGTTTGAATCGCGTGGGCGTCGTGCGCATGCTGCGAACCCTGGTCCAGCTCCCGCTAAGCGTTGCCAATGCCGCGAAACTGTTGCGCCGGTATCGTCCCGCGGCGATTTTCAGCATGGGCGGTTATGTCGCGGGTCCCCTGGTGCTGGCCGCCATCGCCGGAGGGTTCCCCATCGTCGCCATGGAACCGAACGCCATGCCCGGACTCGTGAACCGGCGCATCGGACGCTTTGTTTCTCGGGCACTGTTGGGATTTCCAGAGACGGCTCGCTGGTTCGCGAAGGGACGCACCGAGGTAACCGGGCTTCCCGTGCGCCCCGAGTTTTTTGCGGTCCCTCCGAAACCGCGCGAGCGCACCCTGACGGTGCTGATCACCGGAGGCAGCCAGGGTTCGCGCACGCTGAATGAAGCCGTGCGCGCGGCATGGCCGCTGATCGGCCAGCCGGAATCGCCGGTGCGCTTCATCCATCAAACCGGAGCGGCGAAATATGAAAATCTCGCTCGCGAGTTCGCTGCCGCGGGAGTCGATGGCGAGATCACGCCTTTCATTCAAGATATGGCCGCGGTTTTCGCGCGAGTCGATCTGGTGGTGTGCCGCGCGGGCGCGGGCGCTATCGCGGAACTCGCCGCGGCGGGCAAGCCTTCCATCCTGGTTCCGCTCCCGTTCGCCGCCGACGATCACCAGCGCCACAACGCGCAGGCGTTCGAGCGCGCGGGGGCCGCGCGGCTGGTCTTGGATAAGGAGCTGACCGGGCAGCGCCTGGTGGACGAGATTCAGAAGCTGGCCGCCGCTCCTGGGTTGCTCGAAGAGATGGGCCGCAACGCCCGATCGCTGGCGCACCCCCGCGCGGCCCTGCGAGCCGCCGATGTTCTGGAGGAGGTGGCCCGTGGCCGCGCCTGATCACGCCGCTCCTCCGCCCGCCGGCTGGTTCGTACGCTGGCGCGCCCGCCTGGCATTCCCGCTGCTGATCCTGGTGATCCTGTGCGGCTTCTATTGGAAGCTGCTGTTCACTTACCAGTACGACTGGGTGTGGGGGCCCGACCTCGCAATGCAGGTGCTGCCTTGGTTTGAGGAACAGGCGCGCCAAATGCACCACAGCCAGTTTCCGCTGTGGGACACCCACGAATGGGGCGGCCAGCCCCTGCCCGGCCAGGCGCAACCCGGCGCCGCCTATCCGCTGAACTGGATTCTGTGGCTGTGGCCGCACAAGGGCGCGCATTTGCCGATGTCCGAATTGCAGTGGTATTACGTCGCCATCCATTACATGGCGGCGTTGTTCGCGTATCTGCTGTGCCGCGATCTGGGCCGGTCTCGCGCCGCCTCGCTCGCGGCGGGAATCATCTTCGCGCTATCGGGGTATGTCGGAACCAATGACTGGCCTCAGATGGTGAACGGCGCGGTCTGGACCCCGCTGATTTTTCTTTTTCTGCTGCGCGCGGTGCGCGGGGTTCGCCCAATGGCCAGCGCCGCACTGTCGGGACTCTTTCTGGGCATGGTGTGGCTCTCAGGCCACCATCAGATCCCGATTTATCTCACCGTCGCATCGGCGCTGATCTGGTTGTATTTCACGGTGCGCTCCGGCAAGCCTGATCCGCGGATGGGCCTGCTGGCCGGCATGGCGCTGATCTTCTCGGTGCTGGTGGGGGCTCTGCAGATCCTCCCCGCGCGCGAGTTCGGACAATTAGCGTTGCGCTGGGTGGGCACTCCCAATGCGCTCGGCTGGCAAGATGTAGTCCCGTACTACATCCACCGCGAGCACAGTCTCCATCCCATTCAACTGGCCGGTATTTTCATACCCGGACTGGACCAGGGCTCCGATCCTTTCCTGGGCGTGGCGGCCTTTTCGCTCGCCTTGTTGGGTCTGGGCCTCGCCTGGAGGCAGCCCGGCGTGAAAGTCTTCGCCGCGCTCGCCATCGGCGGCGTTCTTTTCGCTATCGGACCCCACAGCGTTTTTCACGGGCTGCTGTATGCGGTGGTTCCGTTCGTCGAAAAGGCTCGCGTGCCGGCCATGGCATTTTTTTTGTTTCAGGCGAGCGCGGCGGTGCTCGCGGCCTTCGGGATCGACCACATGCGGGCCGCTTCCGATGCACCCTGGCTGCGCAGCGTGATCCGCGGTGTTACCGTTGCCGGAACCCTGCTGGCTTCGGTGATCCTGTGGCTGCTTCTCAGCAAGAAGCTCAGTTGGGACATGGATGACCGCGTGGTGGTAACGGCCCTGGTCACCTTCCTGCTGGCGGGTCTGCTATATGGCTGGCGCTCCGGCGGACTCACGCGGCCGCAGGCCGTGACGCTGATCGTGCTGCTGCTCGTGTTCGAGCTCGGCAACGATGCGGGCTTCCGCCTTTCCGATCGCAACGATTGGGGCCAGCGGAACTTCATCGAAAAAGTCCGCGGCAATCCCGACATCGCCGATTTTTTCCACGGCCGGCAGGAGGGCCCCTTCCGTATTGAAACCGCCACCGAGGAGATCAACTCCAATTGGGGCGACTATTACGATGTCGATACCCTTCACAGCCAGTCCGGCGTCACAGCCAACACCTGGAACTTCGATCAGCACGCCTGGCCGACGCGCATGCTTTTCGGAATACGCTATACACTGGCGCGAGCGCCCACGAATGACCGCCAGCGCGAGGTTTTTCAAGCGGCCAGCGGGATCAAGGTATTCGAGAATCCCGAGGCGTTTCCGCGAGCCTGGGCGGTGCATGAGGTCATCTCGCTGCCCGACGCTTCCCAGGGCCGTGACTTTATCAATGACCACGGCAATGAGCTGCACTGGAAAGCATTCACCGCTGGTCCAGCGCCTCAATTGCCGTACTGTCCCGCTGCCGCCGATCAAGTCAAAGTGACGCGTTATCGTCCTTCCACCGTCGACATCACCGCCGACCTGACGTGCGCTGGAATGCTGATTCTCTCGGACACCTTTTACCCGGGCTGGAATGCCACGGTGGACGGGAAGCCGGTAGAGGTGCGCGAAGTGGATTTCGCGTTGCGCGGCGTGCTGGTCCCGAAAGGCCGCCACGACATCCGGTACCGCTACCGTCCCTGGTCCGTTTATCTAGGCGCGCTGCTCAGTTTTGGCGGGGTGGCCGGTGTGCTCGCCATCGTGTTCCTCGGCGGGAGGCGTCGCGATGGCCGCGTCTGATTTTAGTATCGCCTCGGGCTTGGATGGAATCGCGGTGTGGCCGCGCTGGCGGTCGCGTCTCGCCTTCCCGCTGCTGTTGTTCCTGATCGTGACCGGCTTCTATTGGAAGCTGGTGTTCACCACGCAGTTCGATTGGATGTCCGGAACCGACCTCGCGGGGCAAGCTCTCCCCTGGTTCGAAGAGGAAGCGCGACAGCTTCAACAGGGCCAGTTCCCGCTATGGGATTCGCATAGCTGGGCCGGCCAGCCGTTCCTGGGCCAGACGCAGCCCGGCGCGGCTTACCCGCTGAATTGGCTGCTCTGGCTCATTCCTCCCAGGGACGGCCACATCCAATCCTGGGCCTTGCAATGGTATTACGTTGCGGCGCATTATATGGCGGCGCTGTTCGCGTATCTGCTCGCGCGCGATCTCGGCCGCTCCCGGACCGCCTCGCTGGTAGCCGGCCTCATCTTCGCGCTCGCCGGATTCACCGGCGCCGTGGACTGGCCGCAGATGTTCAACGGCGTCATCTGGACTCCACTCGTCTTTCTCTTTCTGCTGCGCGCGTGCCGCGGCGTGAATCCGGTCCCGAGCGCCGCTCTCTCCGGCCTGTTCCTCGGAGTGACGTGGCTGTCTGGTCATCATCAAGTGCCGATTTTTCTTACGGTCGCCGTAGCCGCGGCTTGGATCTGGTTCGCGCTGCGGTCGGGGCCGCCCGTTTGGCGCGTGGCGAGCCTGGGCGCGCTGTCGATTCTGGTCAGCGTGCTGGTGGGCGCATTGCAGATTCTCCCCGCGCAGGAGTACGGCCGGCTCGCTTTGCGCTGGGTGGATACGCCCCAGCCGGTGGGCTGGAAGGATACCATCCCCTATTACATTCACGGCCAGTTCAGCCTGCATCCCATCCAGTTGCTGGGCGTCCTGATTCCAGGCTTGGACAATGAACCCGGCCGCTTCCTGGGCGTGGTTGGATTCACACTGGCGCTGCTCGGCGTCATCCTCTGCTGGCGTCAGCCGATGGTGAAGTTCATGGCCGCCCTGGCAGCCGGCGCGCTCTTGTACGCTCTCGGAGGCCATAGCGTCTTTCAAGGGTTGCTCTACGGCGTGGTCCCGTTCATTGAGAAAGCCCGCGTGCCCGTGCGGGCCATGTTTCTGTTCCACTGCGGCGCGGCGGTTCTGGCAGCCTGCGCGATTGACCAGTTGTCCGCGGCCGCATCCGCATCTATCCGCGCCGTGGCCCGAGGCGCCGCGCTCTTCGCCATGTCCATCGCCGCTTTGGTTCTGATGGTGCTGGTTTCGAACCAGCTGCTCTGGAAGATGGAAGATCGAGTGACCATTACCGTGCTGGCCGCGCTGCTGCTGGCCGCGCTGCTCTACGCGTGGCGCGCGCGCGCCATCACGCATCCGCAGGTTTGCACGCTGCTGGTGCTGTTACTGTTGTTCGAGCTGGGCAACGATACGGGGTTCCAGTTTGCGGATCGCAACCAGCCGGGCGATCGCGCCGCACTGGACAAAGTAACCAATAGTCCCGACATCGCCGCCTTTCTGCATCGTCAGAGTGGCCGCTTTCGCGTCGAGAGCGGTACGGACGACATCTTCCTGAACTGGGGCGACTATCACAACATCGATTTTCTGCAGGCCTACACCGGCGTCACCGCTAACGTGATTCGCACTGATTGGCCGTCCTGGCAGACGCGCATGCTCTTCGGCGTAAACTATACGCTGGCCCGCGGCCCAGTGCACGACGGCCAGCAGGAAGTGTTCCAGGGCGCCAATGGCATCAAGGTGTATCGCAACCGGGACGCCTTTCCGCGCGCATGGGCCGTGCAGGAAGTAATTCGCATTCCGGAGCCCGCGGATGCTCGCCGCTTCATGAATGATCATTTGGATCAGATGCATTCAACGGCGCTCAGCGCGGGTCCATCGAAGATGCTGCCCGCCTGTCCGGGCGGCGCCGGTAAGGTGGAAGTAACCCGCTATGCGCCCTCCGCCGTGAACCTGGCTGCGGACATGAGCTGCGAGGGACTGGTGGTGCTCTCGGATACGAATTATCCGGGCTGGCGCGCGGAAGTGGACTCCAAGCCGGTTCCCATTGAAGAAGTAAATCTCGCCATGCGCGGCGTCCGCGTCCCAGCCGGCCATCACGAGGTGACGTTCGCATATCGGCCTGTTTCGGTCTACGCCGGCGCCGGCCTGAGCGGTCTGGGGTCGGCCGCGGTCCTCCTGCTGACGATTTTTGCCCGCCGCAAGCGGGTTCTGGTTGACATCCAAGCCAAAAGCCGAAACAATACATAATAAAAATGTTTTTTAAGCAACAGCACCTCCACTTCACCGGCATAGGCGGCATCGGCATGAGTGGAATCGCGGAAGTGCTGCTCAACCTGGGCTATGAGATCAGCGGATCGGACCTGAAGCTGAGCCCCACCACCGCCCGCCTGGCGGCCCTGGGAGCTCGGATTGACGAGGGTCACACGGCTGCCAACGTAAACGGCGCACGCGCGCTGGTGGTCAGCTCCGCGGTGGACGATCGCAATCCGGAAGTGGTGGAAGCGCGGCGTTTGCAGATCCCGGTGATCCCTCGCGGCGAGCTGCTGGCCGAGCTGATGCGGCTGAAGTACGGCATCGCGGTGGCGGGCAGCCATGGCAAAACCACCACTACCTCCATGACCGCCACCATCCTCAACGAAGCCGGGCTCGACCCCACCGTGGTAGTGGGTGGCAAAGTAGCGGCCATGGGCGGATCGAACGCGCGCGTGGGCCATAGCAATTTCCTGGTGGTGGAATCCGACGAAAGCGATGGCTCCTTCCTCAAGCTCAGTCCCATCCTGGCCGTGATCACCAATATTGACCGGGAGCATCTGGACCACTACGCCGATCTGGCGGCCATCCGCCATGCCTTTGTCGATTTCGTCAACAAGGTTCCCTTCTACGGAGCGGCCATCCTCTGTCTCGACGATGAAAACGTGCAGCAGATCCTGCCCGATGTGAAGCGGCGCACGATCACGTACGGCGTCAATCCCCAGGCCCTCTTGCAGGTCGCCGATGCCTCTTGCGGCCACTTCGAGAGCTGTTTCCACCTGCGCATGCGCGGCCAGGATCTGGGGGAGTTCCGCTTGAAAGTCCCGGGAGTCCACAATGTCCTGAACGCCACGGCGGCCATCGCGATCGCACTCGAGCTGGAAGTGAAACCCGACGTAATCCGCGAAGCGCTGCTGACCTTCACCGGCGTCGAGCGGCGATTCCAGACCCGCGGCGTCGAGCGCGGCGTCACGGTGATAGACGATTACGGGCATCACCCCACCGAAATTCGCGCCACGCTGGATGCCGCGCGATTGTGCAGCACCGGACGCATCCGCGCTATCTTCCAGCCGCATCGCTATACGCGCACGCAGCATCTGATGGATGATTTCGCTCGCAGCTTCCACCAGGCCGATTCGGTCCACGTCCTGGATATCTACGCCGCTTCCGAGCCGCCCATTGAAGGCGTCACCGCCGCCGCTCTGGTGGAGCGCATGCGCAAGTTCGGCCATCGCTGCGCCAGCTATCACGGCTCCATTCCGGAATCGGTGGATGCGGTCCTTTCCGAGGTTCGCGAAGGGGACCTGGCGCTGACACTGGGCGCGGGAAACGTATGGCAGGCGGGTGACCTGCTGCTCCAGAAACTTCGCGGGGAGGCTTCCTGATGGCTGCTCGCGCTACGGACCGCACCCGCCGCACACGCGCCGTTTTGCGCGCGGCCTTCGCATTCGCCCTCGCCAGCGCCGCGCTCACCGCCGGCATTTACAGCACCCAGCGTATCCAAGAATTCCTGATCCGGGATGAGCGCTTCGTGCTGCCGGGCGCGCCGGACTACGGTCTGGAGAGTCCCAACCTGCGGATCGACGGTGTGGAACACGCCTCGCGCCCCCAGGTGCTGCGCGTCTTCGGGCATGATTTCGGACGCAGCATTTACTTGATCCCGCTTGCGGACCGGCGCAAGGCGCTGCTGAAGATCAACTGGATCAAGGACGCTGCCATCGTCCGGCTGTGGCCCAACCGTATAGTGGTCCGCATCACCGAGCGCCAGCCGGCGGCGTTCGTCCAGATGCGCGCCGAATCCATCTCCCGCTGGGCCTTAATCGATCCCGACGGAATGATTCTCGATCCTCCTCCGGGCCGCTCCACCTTCCGTCTCCCGGTGCTGACCGGCGTGCGGACCGACGAACCGCAGGCCATGCGCGGCGTGCGCGTGCGCCGCATGCAGCGCATGCTGGTAGAGCTGGGATCGCTGGCCGACAAAATCTCCGAAGTGGATGCGGGCGATCTGGATAATTTGAAAGTCACCCAGCCCCTGGAGGATCGCGCAGTGGTGCTGATGCTGGGCGATCGCAATTTTCACAATCGCCTGGAGAACTTCCTGCAACACTACTCCGACATTCACAGACGGATGCCCAATGCATCCGTTCTGGACCTCAGACTGGATGACCGTATTACCGCCGTGGAGCCTGGACGCAATGGCGAATAAGCCTCAAATCGCGGCCGCCGTGGACGCGGGAAGCTCGCGCACCCGCGCGGTTCTGTGCCTGCTGGAGGATTCGCGCCTCCGCTTCCTGGGCCATGGCGTGATCGATTCCATCGGCTGGAGCAAGGGCCGCATCGCCGATCCGCGGGCCCTGGCGGCCTGCTTGCAGGCCGCCATCCAGCAAGCCGAACACGAAGCCGGCGTCTCGGTGGAAGCCGTGGTCGCCGGCATCGGCGGCGAGAGCGTGGATGGAGATAATCACCACGGCCTGTACGAATTCGGGCGGCCCCGCGTGGTTTCCAAGGAAGACATGGCCTACGCCGTGGAGCGCGCCGCCCGCGTGCGTCTGGAAGACGACCGATACCTGCTGCACGTCTTCCCGCAGGATTTTACACTCGACGGCCGTACCGGCTACCGCTTCCCGCGCGGCTCGTCCTGCGCGCGGCTGGAGGCCAACGTCCACATTGTTACCGCCTCCGCCCGCGAACATGAGAACCTGGTGGCCGCGGTCCATCAGGCGCACTTCGGCGTCGAAGAAACGGTGTATGAAGCGGTGGCCGCCGCCTATGCCGGCGTTTTGTCCGAGGACCGCGTGCGCGGCGTCGCGCTGGCCGATATCGGCGCCCACTCCACTGACCTCGTCGTGTATGAAGGCGATGCCGTGGCGCTGGCCAAGAGCCTTCCCATCGCGGCCGACCACTTCACTCGCGACGTGGCCTTCGGACTCAAAGTGGCCTACGAGGATGCCGAGCGGCTCAAGATCGAATACGGCTGCGCCATGCTCGGCCTCACCTCCGATAACAGCTTGATCGAGGTTCCTTCGGCCGAGGGCCGCGCACCGCGCGAAGCTCCCCGCCGGCAGTTGAACGAAATTCTGGAAGCCCGGGCCGAGGAACTGTTCTTCTACATAGGCAATGAAGTGGCCAAGGCCGGCATGGACCAGAAGCTGCTCGAAGGCATCGTCCTCACGGGCGGTGGCGCCATGCTGAACGGCATGTGCGACATGGCCGAGCGCGTCCTCAATTGCCAGGCGCGCAACGGTCTGCCCATCGGAATCGAAAACTGGCCGGACACACTGGACAATCCGTTGTGGACCACCGCCGCCGGCCTCGCCATGTATTCCGCGCGGCTCAAGCAACAAGGCTGGAAACCGAAGGCTCCCGGCATCGCCGGATTAGTCATGAAATAAGCACTGTGGGAGGTGTTTCGATGGACGCTCTGAAATTTGTCATTCAGGAAGAAGCGATGCTGAGCACCAAGATCAAGGTGATCGGCGTGGGCGGCGGCGGCTCTAACGCGGTGGCGCGCATGATGAGCGCCGGCGTATGCGGGGTGGAATTCTACATCCTCAACACCGACGCGCAGGCGTTGAAAGCTTCGCCGGTCCCGAACAAGCTGGCGATCGGATCAAAGCTGACCAACGGCCTGGGCGCCGGGTCCGATCCGGCTCTCGGCCGCCAGGCGGCGCTGGAGGACACCGAGCGTATCATCGAAATTCTGGAAGGCGCCGACATGGTGTTTGTCACCGCGGGCCTCGGCGGAGGCACCGGCACCGGGGCGGCGCCCGTGATCGCTTCGCTCGCCAAGGAACTCAACGCGCTCACTGTGGCCGTGGTCACCAAGCCGTTCGCCTTCGAAGGCCCGCGCCGCATGAAGGCGGCCGAACGAGGTCTCGCCGAGATCGGCTCCACCGTCGACACCGTGATCACGGTGCCCAATGATCGCTTGATTGAGCTGGTCCCGAAGGGCACCAGTTTCTTCGAGGCCTTCAAAATGGCGGATGACATCGTCCGTCAGGCCGTCCAGGGCATTAGCGACATCATCACCACGCCGGGCTTGATCAACCGCGATTTCTCCGATATCCGCTCCATCATGCTGGGCATGGGCTACGCCATGATGGGAACCGCCAGCGCTCGCGGTGAGAACGCCAGCATTGAGGCCGCCAAACAGGCCATCAGTTGCCCGCTGATGGAGGACGGCGGCGTCAAGGGCGCCCGCGGCGTGCTGATCAATATCACCGGATCCAGCCACCTGAGCCTGCACGACGTCAACGCCGCCTGCTCGCTGATCCGCGGCGCGACCGCCAACGAGGACGCCCAAATCAACTTCGGCGTGGTCCTGAATGAGGCCATGGAAGATGAGGTGAAGATTACCGTAATCGCCACCGGTTTCCAGCGCGAGGGCCTGCCGCACTTGACCCGCAAGAGCGACCCTGTTCCCGAGCCCATCGAGGCTCCTGCGCCCGTGCTGCCTCTATTCGAGGTCCCAGTGGCCGCGGCCCCGGCCGCTCCCCCGATCGTCGAAGAGCCGCAAATTCAGGTGAACGACATCGACGTTCCCGCTTACCTGCGCCGCGACCGCCGCCTCTACCAATAGGTGGTGCTAATCCACCGCTCGATTCATCCCGGCCAGCATGGTTTTCTCTAAGCTATAGATAGGACAGAGCTTAGTATTGGCCATGCAGGTGCTCCATCCACGGTGTAGTGAAGGAGACGCACCGCATGAAACTCGTAAACAAAGCCAGATTGATGCAGGCAGCTTTGGTCCTCGCCGGCTCCGCTTTTCTGGCAGCCCTCCCGGCTATCGCCCAGGACTATCCGCAGCAGTACTACGCTCCACCACCGAATTTTTCACCCCAGCAGTTGGATAACCTGGTTTCGAAGATCGCTCTCTATCCCGATCCTCTTTTAGCGCAGATCTTTGCGGCTGCGTCGTTTCCCGACCAGATTCAGGACGCGGCGGGCTGGGCGAACCAGAATCGCAACCTGCGAGGCAATGAGCTGGCCGATGCGATGTCTCAAGCCGACCTGCCCTTTGACCCCGCCGTTCAGGCGCTGATTCCCTTTCCGGCCGTCCTCGAGATG
>JAYTVY010000183.1:0-11707 GCA_043743755.1 Bryobacterales bacterium
GGACCAGCCGCGCTCCGCAACGTACCGTGGGTATGAGGTCTATAAGACAGGATTCTGGGCGCAAGGTCCGGTGATGATTGAAGCGCTCAATATCCTGGAGGGGTTTGATCTCAAGGCGATGAACCACAACAGCCCTGAGTATCTGCACACGGTGGTGGAAGCGGTGAAGCTGGCCTTCGCGGACCGCGATCAGTATTACGGCGATCCGAAATTCAGCAAGATCCCCGAAGAGACGCTGCTCTCGAAGGAATACGCCGCCGAGCGGCGCAAGCTGATCGATACCCAGCGGGCATCCATAGAACACCGTCCCGGGACGTTCGGTTCACGAGTGCCGCTTACCACCACCCCATCGACGCCGTCGGACGGCCCCATTCATGACACTACCTGCGTCAATGTGGTGGATCGCCAAGGCAACGCCTTCTCGGCTACCCCCAGCGGGGCGTGGCTGCCCAGCGTTATCGCGGGCGACACCGGCATCCCGCTCACCACGCGCCTGCAGAGCTTTGTGATGACGCCGGGGCATCCGAATCAACTTGCGCCCGGCAAGCGGCCGCGCGTGACGCTGAGTCCCACGCTGGTTACCAAGGCCGGAAAGCTGGTGCTGGTGATGTCCACACCCGGCGGCGACAATCAGGATCAGGCCATGCTCCAGGTGCTGCTTAATATTCTGGATTTCGGGATGACCGCGCAAGAAGCCGTGGAAGCGCCGCGGTTCCAGACCGAGCACTTCTACAGCTCGTTCGCATTTCACGAGTTCGTGCCCGGAAAGCTGAACCTCGAGGGGCGCATTCCCAAGACCACTGTCGAAGCCATGCAGAAGCTAGGACATCGCGTGCAGGTGTCCGGCGACTGGAGCAACTCTTCCGCGCCCACCGTGATCCTCTCGCACGACGCCGTGCTCGACGGCGGCGCGGATCCCAGACGCGCGCGGTTTATCTTCGGGCGCTGAGTACCGGGTCGTCGCTCCGCAACCAACGCCCCTACTGCTGCGGGGCCACTACCGGGATGGTCACGATATTGCTCGTGAACACGTTCTGCGCGATGAAGATTTGCGTGGCTGGGTTGGTCGGCAGATCCGCGGCCAGCTGGAGCTTGACCTCATACACGCCGATGAAACCCTGTTTGAGGCCGGCGAACAGGACATTAGCGGTTTTGCCACCCACCAGCGCATCGTCCACTGGCGAAGTCGGCGAGTTGAACACTGGGCCTGTGTAAACGACGCCGGCTTGCGCGGCATTGTTGGCGTCATCGGGCTGCACTTGGCCCAGGCCAGTTGCAAAAAGGCTGATGATTTCCCCTGGGCTCGCAGGATTGTCCGGCGTAATCAGTCCCACGGCTCCATTGGAACCGCCGGTGGTGGCTTGCAGCGCCGTAAGGACGATGGTGGCGCTGGTGCTGACGCTCACCGCCACCGCGATCCCGTTGCCTGCCGATCCCGCCGTCTTGGCCTGGAGCAGAATGCGCGTGAATTGGCCGGCCGGAGTGGCCGTTACTTTTTCGTCGGCATTGGCGTTAATCAGCGCCACTAGCGCATCCCGAACCGTTAGCAGCGTGTCCGTCGCCACCACGGTGTAGGCGTAAGGCCGGTCTTCAATGGTGATCGTAGCGACATCGTTGGCCTTAATGACGCCGCCAATATCGATTACGGCCGTTGCAAACTGATTCGAATGGAATGCGATTGCCACGCGCGGCTCCGGTCCGTCATAAGCGAAGATGCCGGGATTCTGGAATACCACCGGAATGTTCAGCGCGGGGCTGTTGGAGATGGTTCCATCGGCATGTTGCGTCCGCACGTACGCGCTCAGACTGGAGGCATCCGCCACTCCGAAAGGAATCTGCGTATTGATCTGCGTGGGTGAAACATACAGCAGCGGCGCGCGGATGCCGTCAAAATATACTTGAACGCCGCCCAGTGTGCTGGGCAATACCGTTGCGTTCGCCGGCGCCACTGCAATGCCGTCGGCGAGATTCATGCCGTTGATGGTCACCAGCGTTCCCGGCGCTACTTCCGCGGCATTCTGACCTCCCGTCAGAGTGACGCCGCTGCTGGTAGCCGTGATGCTGGGGGAGGCGGAAAGAGTCACCGAATACGTGATGTTATTGCCGTCCGTATTAGGTTTCAGAGCGCTCAGCACCACTTCGTTGAATCCCGGATTGGGAAAAGCGAACACGTTCGGATCGGGCTTGCCGCTGGTCTTGCCGTTGATCAAATCGACGACGTTTTGAACTACGGTGGTGAGAGTATCCGCCTTGACCACTTTGTAGTCATAGGTCTGATCCACTATTTTGATGGTGATAGTGTCGTCGGCCTTGATGGTCCCGCCGAAGTCGATGGTGCCGATGGCAAACACACTGCGGCTGGCGGCGTTTGTAACGCCGTTCAGCGGGATAGCCATCGTGGTATCGCCTTCGCTGAAAACCAGCACCCGGCGGTCAAACGGATCGCTTACGTAGAGGTTGACGCCGTCCCAGGCCAGCGATAGCGGAGTCCGGACGCTTTCGGCGCTGGATCGCCCGATATTACTGTCCTCGCGGAATGTGTCCAGGCTGTCGGTAACGTTATCGCTGAATTCGTCGGGCTCGCCCAGGATTACATCCGCGCGCTGGCCGCTCTGTGTGGGAATGGTGTTGAACACCAGAATCCGGTCGTTCCCGCCGTCGGCGACGTATACGCGCTTTCCGTCCGAGAGCGCGTAGCGCGGGAAATCCAGCGTCGCGGCGCAACGCCTCGGATACGTGGGTTTGTTCGTGGTGCTGTCCGTCCCGTTGGAAGCGCACAGTACGGGAGAATTATTGACCAGTTCGCTGGTAAGATCCGGTTGCCCAATCACGAGGTCTGCCGGTTGATTGGTCTGAGTCGGAATATTGTTCCAGATCATCACTCGGTTATGCCCCAGATCCGTTACCAGCAGGCGCACTCCGTCGGAATTCACCGACACCGGAAAAAACATGTTGCTGGTGGTGGCCGGAACGTCGGTCTTATCCTGGCTGGGAGCCGAACTGAAATTGGGCTCGCCCAAAACGTAATCCGCGGGCTGGTTGTTCGAAGTCGGAATGCTGTTCCACACCATCACGCGATGGTTTTGAGTATCGGCGATGAATAACCGTCCGTTCTGGATCCAGGCGCCCTGAGGTCCGCGGAAGGATTTGTTGTCGATCCCCGGGGGCTGTCTTACGGTCTTGAAATCCACTTGCCCCAGCACCAGGTCGGCCGGAGCGCCGTTGCCGCGTGGGATGGTCTTCCAGATCAGTACGCGATTGTTGTCGGTGTCGGTTACCACCAGGATGGTTCCGTCACTGGCCACCGCCGTGGGAGTGCGAAACGTGTTGGGTGACAGTCCAATGTCGGCGGTAGTGAAGTTGGGCTGCCCCAGCACCACGTCGGCCCCGGCGCTGCCATCCGATCCGCCGAAGCACAGCGGGCAGCGGACTCCCTGCGTGATTTCGGCGGTGGGCGCGGGTATCAGGCCCTTGATATTGTTGTAGATCAACACCCGGTTTTGCACCGGGCTGGCCTGCAAACGGTTGCTATCCACCACGAACAGCATTCCATTGGAGTAGGCCAGGCCGCTGACGGCGCCAAGCCGGAAATCCATGGATGTGGGGTCGCCCGCCTGTTGCGCTGTAAAAGTACTCTGGCCGATGATGGCCCGGGCGGCTTGGCCCGTGGAAAACGCGCCGGCGGAACAGAGCGCGGCCGAGAACAGAAAAATAGCGAGATACTTCATGAGTTGTGATTTATTAGGAATCAGACTTACAGTATAACAATGTTCTGACGGCTTAGGAGCGCGGCGGGTTTCGCGTGTCAAGGGTCCCTGAAAGCACTTATGAGCCCTTCGAGCGGAATCCGGCATCCTGTTGACTCCATTATCGATATGCCGGCCGCCCAGGAACCCGCAGTGGCCCGGTTGGCCCACTGTTCCCAATCTCCTACACTCACGGCCGCAGGATATCGCCCCACACCACCTGATACGCCTCTATTTCATTGTCCAGATTGCGCCCGGCTCGGATGAAGACTCGCGTTTGAGGCGCCAGATTGTCGGCGGCCGCAGCCTGGCCCTCGGTGAGGTAACGGGTGTCCGGACGCAGGGCGATGGTCCTCATTTCACCCGCGCGGGTGCGAATCACCAGCGCGCCCGCTGCGATGCTCACCACCGTCCCCGAGAACGTGATATCGCCTCGCGGGGCGAAGACCTCCGCGGCGCCCGGATAGGTGCGCAACTGCCGCCGCGCGCCGGGAACCAAAGGAAGCGTTGTGTCCAGAATGTGCACCGTCCGCGCATAGCAAACGTCGGTCCCGGGATGCCGGTCCGATACCATCTCGATGCGATCGCCGCTCTCGGCCCCGCTGATGCTGATGCGCTGATTCTGCCGCTCAAACCAGGTCTTGTCATCGTAGGAGCAGACGTAAGTGTAGTTCTCCGCTCCGCGGAACGTGAGTTGCCCCGCGCGCGAGGTCCCCGCCCATGACACCAGGCTTCCGCGCAGCACGCCGATGGGCGCACTCGGCTGGGCACCCGCCGAAACGGCTAACACGCAGCACGCGGCCATCCGGCGAGTCACCCTTCGAGTATAGTCCCCTTCGGGAACAATGAAACTGGATGTTACAATGAGTACTCCGTTGTCCAATTCAGACTCCAGTCTCAACCGCGCGGGCGCATGGTTTCTGCGCTCCGGAATTCAGGAGCCGAACGGTGGCGTGGCCCGCTATTACCGCTCGGATCTGGGCCGGAACGCGCGCGTATCCACCGAGATCACCGGCTACGCCGTGAGCGCCCTGCTGTATTTGTTTGAGCGCACCGGATACGCCGAATATCGGGAAGCTGCTTTGCGAGCCGCGCGTTTTCTCACCCGGACGGCCTGGCACGGCGCGCTAGGCATCTTTCCATTCGAGCATTCCGAGAATGGCGACCGCCCGGAAGCGCTGGCGTACTTCTTCGATTGCGGCATCGTGGTGCGCGGTCTTCTGGCCGCGTGGCGCGTTACAGGCGACAGCGAATTTCTGGATGCGGCCGTGCGCGGCGGCGCCGGCATGCTGGCCGATTTTCGCGAGCGCGAGACCATCCATCCCATCCTGTCGCTTCCCGGCAAACAGCCTCGCCCGCATGAGCCGCGCTGGTCGGCGAGTCCCGGCTGTTATCAGTTGAAGTCGGCGATGGCGTGGTTCGACCTGCACCAAGCCACCGGAAATGGACAATTCCTGGAAGCATACCAGCATGCGCTGAATTCGGCCCTGGCCGGCGAATGCGCGTTTCTGCCTGGTGAGCCACAGCCCGAAAAAACCATGGACCGGCTGCACGCCTATCTGTATTTCCTGGAAGGTCTGCTGCCCGCCGTGGATCGTCCGGAATGCGCACAGGCAATCCATATGGGGATCGCAAAGGTGGATCGCTACGTCCGCGAGATCGCCCCGGTCTTCATTCGCTCTGACGTCTATGCACAGCTGTTGCGCGTCCGTTTATTCGCCGGCGCGCTGGACGAAGCCGCCGCCGGGCGCGAAGCGGCGGAAGCATCGAAATTCCAGCTGCGATCGGCGGACGTCCGTATCGACGGCGGATATGGTTTCGGCCTGAGAGCCGGCGAGCCCCTTCCTTATGTCAATCCGGTCTCCACCGCCTTCTGCATGCAAGCTCTGGCCATGTGGAACGACTACCGCGCAGGCGCACTGACTCCGAACCGCGCCTCGCTGGTGTAATCGGTGTGGGTTCGCAATCGGCCCTGTTCGGCCTCCTAAAGAGCACCCTTGAAAAAAGAATCGATCAAGATCCTCTTCGCCTCCGGAGCCGAGGATCTCATCCCCGCCTCCATCGCCCGCCTCCAGGCGCTCCTTCCCGAACTG
The DNA here is from genome assembly GCA_043743755.1 of Bryobacterales bacterium. Taxonomy (GTDB): domain Bacteria; phylum Acidobacteriota; class Terriglobia; order Bryobacterales; family Bryobacteraceae; genus JALYHQ01. The sequence continues at coordinate 5,840 of JAYTVY010000183.1, forward strand.
CCGCTGCACGTGGTTTCAGAGTTTCCCGTGTCCGGCGTCCGCTGGCTTCCCTTCCCCGTCGCGCGTGGATTCTGGGAGAACCTGTCGCGCTGTCGTGCCGCGTTCCATGACAAGCACATCCGCCTCTGTGCCGTAATGCTGCAGCCCAAGCTGCCCTACTGGAAGATGCGCCTGATCGCATTCACACTGGCGCCCTGGAATTTTCTGGCCTTTAACGAGAACCTGGGCCACTTCATGCTGCGGCCCCGGTCGGCCGGCACCATTCTGCGGCACCTGGCGTGGCGGACGCGGAATTTCTCGGTATGGCAACTTTCACCGGGCGGCCCGCTGTACACGTTCGCATGGAGGCTCCGGCATCCCAGCGCGTTCCATCGGCCGCTGCTGGTGTTGAAGGCGAGAATGGCCGGACGTTTGGTGGGCTTGAAAAAACGACTGGCCGGCGGCATTGCGCTTCAGGTGCATTCCGCCGCGCTGCGCAAGGGCGTCTCCGTCGTTATCCCATCGCGCAACGGCAAGGATTTGCTGGCCCGGTCCCTGCCCGAAGTAATGCGCCAGCTCTCCGATATCGGCGGCGGAGCCATCGTGGTGGATAACGGCTCCGATGACGGAACGGTGGAGTATCTCCATGAGCATTGGCCCGCCGTACTAGTGGAGCACAGCGCCACCCCGCTCTCCTTCGCGCGCGCGGTGAACCAAGGGATCCGGCGAGCGAACTGCGAACGCGTCTGCCTGCTTAATAACGACATGGAAATCGAGCCCGGGTTCATACGCGCGCTTTCGGATGCGTTCCTCCGCACGCCCGATCTGTTCTGCGCAACCGCGCAAATCTTCTTTCCCGAAGGCGCGAGGCGCGAGGAAACCGGCAAGGCCGTGATGCCGCCCCGGTCGCCGAAAGACCTCTCCGCATTCCCCGTGCGTTGTGAAATCCCGGTTCCCGGTGAGGATTTGTCGTACGTGTTGTATGGAAGCGGTGGCTGCTCGCTATACGACACGGCCAGGCTGCGCGCGCTCGGCGGACTGGATGAAATCTACGAGCCGGCCTATGTCGAGGACCTCGACCTGGGCGTGCGCGGCTGGCAGCAGGCATGGCCCACCGTGTTCGCCGCCGGCGCGCGCGTTTTACACCGGCATCGCGCCACCACGTCGCGCTATTACTCGGCGGAAGAACTCGAACGGGTCCTGGAGCGCAACTATCTGCGCTTTCTGGTCCGAACGGTGCTGGAACCCGCCACCTTCCAAAAGCTGTGGCGGGAAGCCGTGGACCGTCTGAATGCGTTGGGAGCTTGTGCGGCTCCCTCTCCGGCGGCCTTGCCCGCGCTGCGCGAAGCCGGCAGCGCACTGGCCTGGATGGCGAAGCGCCCGCCGGCGCTAATTGCCGACTCGGAAATATTCGCCATCGGCAGCGGCGCGGTCAGCGTGTGGCCGGGGCAAGGCGCTCGCGGAAAGCCCGTGGTTCTGGTGGCGAGTCCTTTCGTTCCCTTCCCGCTCGCTCACGGCGGCGCGGTGCGCATGTACAATCTCATGCGCCGCGCGGCGGCGGATTTCGATCAGGTGCTGGTGGCTTTCATCGAGTCCGAGCAAGAGGCGCCGGCCGAGCTCCGCGAGATATGCGTGGAAGTCGTCCTGGTGCGTCGATCGGGTTCGCACTCGCGTCCTTCCACCGAACGTCCCGACATCGTCGAGGAGTTCGATTCGCCCGCGTTCCATGCGGCTGTACGCCAGTCCATGCGCAAATGGAAGCCGGCCCTGGCTCAGCTCGAGCTGACGCACATGGCGCAATACGTGGAAGATTGCCGTCCCGCGCCAGTGATCCTGGTGGAACATGACATCACCCTGGACCTTTACCGGCAGTTGCTGCTCCAGGGCGAAGATTGGGAGCTGAGGCGTCAACTCCGGCGTTGGACGCGATTCGAGACCGCCGCATGGGCGCAAGTGGACCGCGTCGTTACCATGTCGGAAAAAGATCGCCGTACAGTGCAGGGATCTCTCGCGGTGTGTTTGCCAAACGGAGTGGACTTGCAGCGATTTCAGCCCGCGTCCACGGCGCCCGAGTCCGGGCGAATCCTGTTCATCGGATCATTCGCGCATCTGCCCAACGTGCTGGCCCTGGATTTCTTTCTTCGCGAAGTATGGCCGCTGCTGAGTAACGCAACCTTGCACGTCATCGCGGGACGGCAGCACCAGTACTATCTGGATTACTACCGCGACAAGGTGCGCGTGGATCTGCAGCGTCCCGGAATCGAAGTGGAAGATTTCGTGGCCGACGTGCGGGCCGCTTACACGCGCGCCGAGGTAGTTATCGCCCCGCTGGTGGCATCCGCCGGCACCAATATAAAGATCATGGAAGCCATGGCCATGGGAAAAGCCGTGGTGAGCACCCCGGCAGGCATCAACGGCCTGGACCTGGACGACAGCGTAATAGTTGCAAACAACGCTCCAGAAATGGCGGCGGCAATTCAGGCTCTTATGGCCGATCCCTCCGCCCGCAAGGCTCTGGAGCAGCGCGCACGCGCCAAAGTAGAACAGGCCTTCGATTGGGATACAATCGCCCTGACCCAAAAACTGCTCTACAACTTCCTTCCAAACGCCGTATAATCCAGCGCCCCGAAAAAGTCGTTTCGCACATCCTCCGGCAGCTGACCGAGCGACGGCATACTGTCCACCGCCGGTGACAAGCGCACAATCTCGATCGCCCCGAACCCAGCTTCCTCCAGATAGAAACTAAGCAGCGGCGGCGGTACTGGCCGCTGATGCGTGGGATCTAAAAAGAAGTGTGTTGCAAAGATCGCAAGGCATTCCGGATTGGGCGTCTCCACCGCGGCCAGCGCATTGCGCCGCAGCTTGGAGTGAATGAGGCGGACTAGATCCGGAACCCGCTCCGGCGGCAGATGCTCCACTACCTGCGCGCAAATCACGCCGCCGAGCGAAGAATCCGGCAGGCTGTCCAAATATTCAAACAGATCGGCCCTCTCGACATCCAGACCTTTGGCTCCGCACAACGCCAGCGATTCCTCGTGCAGATCGACGCCGCGCGCCGAAATGCCCGCCGCTCGCAGCACCTCCAGCATTTCGCCGCGTCCGCATCCTAGATCGAGCACGGCGGATTGGCCGGCGAACCGTTCTGCATAAAGCTGCTGCCGCTGCTTGACGGACTCCTCCGAGCCGCGGAAGCGGTCCGCAAAACGCAGCCAGTCGATCGCGGCGAGTCCCGCGGACGGAGGCAGCGCGGCAGCGGTCCCGGCGGCTTGCGATGCGGCGCGCGCGAATGAGAGCTTTTGCCGTACCACGCGCAGTTCGTTGTGGATTAAGCCCTCGTACTCGGTCCGAACCTTGGCCAGTTCCACCCACAACCGCTTTTGCACGTCTTCCGAGTAGCGCCCGAGTTCGGCGTGAAAGTCGCTGTTTTGCGCATCCAGCTTCTCGCGATAGTTCTGGTCCATCAGCGTTACCCGGTGCTGGAAGGCCGCTTGCAGATCGGACAGTCCGCGCAGAAAATGGATCTCGTTTCCGGCGAGTTTCCGCTCCCAGGCTTCGCGCCAGGTGTGCCAGTGCGCCCGCATATCCTTGAACTCTTCCGTTTCGTCGCGCCGCTCACTCGCCGACTGATCCATTTGCCGCGTGATCTGGCCTACGCGTCCCGCCAGCTCATTGATCGTTCGGTTGTTCTCATTCAACGCCTCAATGGCGGATTGCACGCAAATGAGCACGGCCCGGTTGAACTCGATCTGCTCCCGTACGTGCCAGTCCAGCGCCCGCGCAACCTGGCGCTTGAAGAACTGGATGATGAAGTTCTTGACGCCGGATGGCCGCGGATTCACACTGCCGATAGCCGCCACCTTGGCTTCCGCGGCGTCGCGCGCGCGCAACAGGGGAGTTAGATCCGTCAGCGGAATGTCACCGAGAACCACGCCGTCGGGATGCCGCGAGCGCACGCGCCGGCGGATCTCATCGATCACCGCCGCCAGCTGCTCCGCTTCTTGATCCACATTTGCGATTGTACCTTGATGACGCAGGCGCGGGCCTGCCGCGCGGCTCTATTCGCTATGCTGAAAGTTGAGCGATAGAGAAGACCGGAAAAACGCCTCATACGGCAAGGAGCTGGCCGAGAAAGGCGGCTGGTATCACAGCTTCGAATGGCCCGACGGCAGCGCCACCGAAGGCGTTCAGAGAATGGAACACCAGCGCGACCGCTGGAGACGCTTCGCCCTTCCCGAGGACCTCACCGGCAAACGCGTGCTCGATATCGGCGCCTGGGACGGCTGGTTCAGCTTCGAAGCCGAGCGCCGCGGAGCCTCGGTCACTGCGGTGGATTGCATCGAAGTCCCGAATTTCCTGGAGGCGCATCGCCGCCTCAACTCCGCTGTGGATTATCGGATCATGGATGTCTACGATCTGCCTCGGGCCGGTCTGGGGAAGTTCGATTACGTCTTCTTTCTCGGCGTCCTGTATCACGTGAAGCACCCGCTGTTGGCGCTGGAGATTGTCTGCGCCCTCACCGAGGAAACTGCCTTCGTCGACTCCTTCGTCACCGACGCCGAAACGTGGCGCGAGCATGTGGACGAGCTGCCCAGGCTTGAGTTTTACGAAACCGATGAGCTCGGCGGATTTCTTGATAATTGGTTTGGGCCGTCCGTGAGTTGCGTGCAGGCGATGTGCCGTGCGGCCGGTTTCGCGCGCGTGGAGCTGCTGCGGGCCTGGGAGAACCGGGCCACCACCGCGTGTCATCGCAAGTGGCCTCCCTCGAATGCCGCCGGCGCCGCGCCCGAACTCCTGGGAGTGTGCCATGGCCGCAACTGGGGCATTAATTTCAATTCGCAGCGCGAGGAATACCTGAGCTGGAATTTTCGCTGGCCTGAAAATGATCTTCGCCGGCAGGATGTGCAGCTCGAAGTGGGCGGCTACGGCGTACCGGCGATTTTTTTGAAGAAGGGTCCGGCATTGGACTGGATCGCAAACTGCCGCCTGCCTCCCGGACTGGATGCGGGCTGGAAACCTGTGCGCGTCAGTATCGCGGGCGGGTTTCCAAGCAACTCGTTGCGCATCGCCGTGGATCTGCCCGTGCTCGCGAACCGCGTGCTAATCGCGGGTATCTCGGACGGCCTGGATTGGACCCCTGGCGAAGTGCATTTGGATACCGGTGGATTCCTGTGCTGTTGGATGGAAGGCTTGCCCGAGAATGCCGACCGCGATAATACGCGTGTCACGCTTGCAGGCCGGCGTCTCGATATCGAATTTCTCGGCGGCGTGGATGAACGCGGGTTGCGTCAGGCGAACGCGCGCGTTCCTCCAGCCATCGCTGAGGGCGAGTATGAGCTTAAGGTCTGGTGCGCCGGCGCGGAGTCGGAAGGCGTTGCCGTTCGGATTCGCTCCAGTTTGCGGTAATTTTGCTGTAGACGCCGCCGCGCGGCGTGAACTCACCCGTCACCGTGATTGAGACCGGCCTGCACGCCTTGACTATGTCGGCGAGCGCCCGGTTCACCACGTTCTCCTGAAAAATTCCCATGTTGCGGTATGCCAGCAGGTACATCTTCAGAGATTTCAGCTCCAGACAAGACTTGCCGGGAACATAGCGAATCGTGATGGTGCCGTGATCCGGCAATCCCGTCTTGGGGCACACCGATGTGAATTCGGGCGTCGAGATTTCAATCTCATATCCCGTTCGATATTGATTCGGCCACGTTTCAATTGACGGCAGTTTAGCATCTACTCCCGCCGCGGCGTGCCGGTCTGTATACTGCCGCTTCATTTCGTCTCCGGTTTATCGGGCAGGCTGCGCGAGAGAAGATCGAGAAAAAGCCCGACATCGGTGACTATGCCCACCGCCTGCCCGGTCCCGCGGTCGCTCACCTTGGTGGCGACAGCCGGGTT
>JAYTVY010000184.1:0-11759 GCA_043743755.1 Bryobacterales bacterium
CCAATACTGCTTGTTGCCGAGCAAACGGGAATGCTCCACCACCTGCTGCCCGTGCCGCGCGAATGCGGCGGCGCGGACGTTCTCGTCGGTGGCGTTGGCGGCGTCCAGCCAGGCTGTGAGTGGAACCTTCGCATCCACCACAATGGACCGCTCCCCCGGAAGCCGCACGATCATATCCGGGCGCAGGCGGGAGCCGTTATTCTCGAGCGTTTCCTGTTCGATGAAATCGCAGTTGCGCGCCATGCCGGAAAGCTCGGCCACACGCCGCAGCGTGAGCTCGCCCCAGCGGCCGCGAATCTGGGGAGCGCGCAGTGCGGTGGAGAGCGTGGTGGTTTCGCGCGCCAGCCGCTGCAGCTCGTTTCCTAGGCTGCCGAACGCTTGCTCGCGCGCCAGCTCCAGCTGCCGGACGTGCGTATCCAGGCGCGCCAGCGAATCCGTGAGCGGGCGAACCGCGCCCTCGATGGCCGTCTGGCGCTGGGCCAGATCTCCGCTGAGTTGAGCGCGGGCGGCATCCAGGAATGCTGTCTGATTCGAGCGCAGCGCCGCGTCGGCGAGCGATTGAAACGTCTCGCCCAGCTTCGACGCCGAGTTCTCCGCGAATTCGCGCGCCGCTTCCAGTCGCGCGATACGCGCGCGCAGCCACAGCGCCGCAAGTCCCGCGCCGGCAAGCAAGCCAAGTACGAAGCCCACCCACGTTGTCACGGCTTCACTATAGATCATTTCGAAGCAGAAATGTTTTGGTCGCACCGGCCAGCGGCCGTCCATCCGGCCCCGCAACCGTCCGTCATAAACTTCCCCTCCCTCCCCCGCTTCCGCCCCACACTGAAAACATGAAAAAACTCATTCTCTTGCTAGCCCTTCCGCTGGGTCTCGTCGCGCAGGACTCCTTTCAAGTAAAGGTGACCGGCCACGGCCAGCCAATGATTCTAATTCCCGGATTATCGTCGGCGGGCGAGGTCTGGGACACCACCGTGGCGCACTATCAGGACCGGTTCGAGTGCCACGTGCTGACTCTCGCCGGTTTCGCGGGCGTGCCGCGCGTCCCCGGCCCGATGCTTGATCGCGTCCGCGATTCGCTAGCCGCCTACATCCGCGAAAAGAAGCTGGCGAAACCTGTAATCGTCGGTCACAGCCTGGGCGGTTTCGTGGCGCTGGCGCTGGGAAGCAAGTATCCCGGCCTGGCGGGCAAGCTGGTGATCGTGGACTCCTATCCGTTCATGGCCGCCGTCGCGGACCCCAAAACCACGCCCGAGCAAGCCAAGGCCAGCGCCGCTCAGATGAAGCAATACATGGGCAGCCAGACGCAGGATATGTACGAACGCTTCACAAAATCCGGAATGGCCACGCGCATGATGGTGACCAAGGATTCCGACTTCGAACGCATTGTCGCCTGGGGCCTCGCCTCGGATCGCACCGCGGTCACCGATTCCATGTCTGAGCTCTTTGCCGCGGATCTGCGCGAAGACATCGCTAACATCAAGATTCCCACGCTCGTCCTGGGCTCCTGGATCGGTTACAAACAGTTCACCGACCGCGAGAAAACCGAGGCGAATCTTAAGCTCCAGTACGCGAAAGATCCCTTGGTTTTCTTCCGCGCCGGCCGCAAGCACACTGTCAATCTGAAGTGGGTGGAAAAAGTGGACCCCGGCGTGGCCGGCAACCTCATCGTCACTCTGCGCTCCGGTCAAAGCGTCGAAATGTCCCGCCGCCAGTCCACCCGCCTCCGCGAAGTAATGAGCTACTGAGCCCGCGTAGTCCATGCAGCGTGACGCGTTATGATGTGTTCCCATGGTGGATATGGGCGTTCGGCGCGTACTGGGCGGGCTTCTCTTCCTCACCGCGTTGTACGGCTTCCAGATGAAGTTTCGCGTTTATCGCAGCCTGGAGCGCTACGATGACATCGCGCTGCCGCCTGATTATGAGGAGAAGACCGAGCTGGTCTTCGCCCGCTTGATGTACCCGCCGCATCCCAACGCCATGTTTGGACGCCGTTACCGTTTTGGCCCCTCGTACGATTGGACTGAAGGCGGCACCAGTTGGTCCCAGGATTATCCCCGCGCCGATCGCCACTTCGCGCAGGCGCTTCGCCGCTTGACTCGCATTCATGTCCGCTCCGTGGAGCAACCCGTGAATCTCGACGATGGCGACGACGTGTACAACTGGCCCTGGCTCGCCGCCGGCGAGATGGGCGACTGGCTGTTGACCGATGCGCAGGCGAAGTCGCTCCGTGACTATCTGCTCCGTGGTGGATTCCTGATGCTAGACGATTTTTGGGGAACCGAAGAGTGGGATCGCTTCCAGGAGAGCATGCGCCGCGTCTTCCCGGACCGGCAAGCCGTCGAAATCGATGACGCCGATTCCATCTTCCACATCGTCTACGATCTGGATGACCGCTACCAGATTCCGGGTATGTGGGCCTTGCGCCGCGGGTCAACTTACCGCGCCGATGGATCGGTAGCTCGCTGGCGCGGCATCTATGACGACCACGGCCGCGTGATGGTGGTGATGTCCTTCAACTCCGATATCGGCGATTCCTGGGAGTGGGCCGACGAGCAATCGTATCCCGAGAAATATTCCGCCCTTGGCATCCGCATCGGTGTCAATGACGTGATGTACGCCATGACGCACTGATCTTATTGCGTCATCCCCGCCGCCAGCGACGCGTTGTACAGCTCCTCCACCCGTTCCAGCGTGTCGCAGTCCGCTGCCGTCTTATCCTGCCGCCACCGGACGATGCGCGGAAAACGCATCGCATATCCACTCTTATGCCGCGGGCTCTTTTGAATGCCATCGAAAGCCACCTCCAGCACAATCTCAGGCCGCACCGTGAGCACTCGCCCGAAGCGTTCGATTTGCGATGCGCGCAGCAGCCGCGTAAGCTGCCGGATCTCTTCATCGGTGAGGCCGGAATAGGCTTTGCCGACGTTCAGAAAACGGTCGCCCGCGCGCACGGCGAAAGTGTAATCGGAGAGTACGGTGGCGCGCCGGCCATTGCCCTGTTCCGCCGCGGTGATCACCACGTCCAGCGTGGCATAGGGCCGCTTCACCTTGTACCACGCGCCGCTGCGCCGGCCAGGTTCGTAAATGCTGCCGCGCCGCTTCAGCACCAGACCTTCATTGCCGCTGTCGCGCGCCTCGGTGAACAATCGGTCCACATCGGCCGTGGATGCCGCGGAGTACTGCGGCGACAGCAGCAGCGGCGATCCGAACCCGGCCATCGTCGCTTCCAGAATCCCCCGGCGCTCCTCCACTGCGCGATCCAGCAGCAGCGCGCCGTCGCGGTAGAGGATGTCGTATGCCATGAAGACCACCGGGATTTCAGCCAGCATCTCGGCCGTCACCTTCTTGCGCGCCAGCCGCTGCTGCAGCACGGTGAACGGCACCGCGCGTCCGTTCCGCCACGCCAGAATCTCGCCGTCCAGAACCGCGCTCCCCGGGATATGCGTCAGTGCTTCCGCCAGTTCGGGAAATACATGGGTAACTTCGTCCATGCCGCGCGTATAAATCAGAACGCGGCTCTCCGCCACATGCGCCTGCGAGCGAATACCGTCGTACTTGTGCTCCACCAGGAATGCTTCGGGGTCGGCGAGATCGGCCACCGAATCCAGCGGCTTCGCCAGCATGAAATCCATGGGATGGAACAGCCGCGCTTCAATCAGATGGACCCGTCCGTGACGCGCGGCCAGCGCCACTTCCGCCAGATTGCCCAGCCGATTATTCGCTTGACGAATGGATTCGTGCGGGACGCCCGTGGCCGCCGCCACCGCCTCCTCCACCATCTTCGATTGCAGCCCAATACGGAGGTTGTTAGTAATGATCTTCACGAAATATTTAATCGCAACCGGCCGATAACTTGAAAACGTGTTCGTCAGAATTTCAATCTTCCCCGCCGTGCGCCGCGCATGGTAGATGCGCGTATAGATCCGCACCGTCTCTTCAAGCGAAAGCGGCAGGTTCCGGGTGTGGCCGGGCAGCAGCAGCGAAATCGTCTCGCCCGTATCCCCCACCTCTTCATGGCAGCGGCCCAGCACTGCATCGTCCCACCCTGTAACCGCCTTGTAAGCCTCGCGCAGCGTCGCGTAGCCGATGGAGAGCGTGCGGGCGTCGTTGTGATCCTTGAACTCCAGCATCGGACCGCTCGACAGGAATTGCACCGCGCGCGCCAGATCTTCATCCGAAAGCGTGCGCAGGTATTCCGCCACCAGCGCGACTTTTCGCAGACGGCTGCCGTAACTGGCCACGCGTTCACACACCGCGGCAAGCGCATCCATCAGCCTTCCGGGACCTCCTCGCTGGTGGCGCGCGCGCTGGTTTCGCGCGGCGCCCGCGCTTCGATACCGCGCTCGCTCAGGATGTGTGCGAACAGTTCCGTGTATCCGTGAACCACGTCCACTTCGCGGGCACCGGTGGCATCCACCAGCGCGATCAGTTCCTCGAAATCGGCATGATCCGAATACGGAATCAATTCCTCGGCCCCCGCCCGGGCTCGAGCGTTATCCAGCGCCGCCCAGCCCGAAACATACGCGATCCGGTAGCGCTTGCCGCTGGCTTCGAGAATGTTGCGGAAGGAGGGCACGGTCACCAGCGCCTTTCCGGCCGTATCGTTGCTTTGGTACGGTGTCCATCCGTTGAACGCGTATCCAGCGGCTTCATAAATCGGAATGAATCGCGCGATGGCTCCATGCACCGCCGTGGGTATGCCCGCCTCGCACAGCACGTGGACAATCTCCTGGCCGCGGCCCAGTGAATATCCAATGAAAGCCGGAATGCCGCCCGATTCCAGCGTCTCTCGAGCGAACGCCACCATGCGATCCCGCGCCGCCTCGCGCGCCGGGAACCGGTAAATGGGAAGGCCAAAAGTGGATTCCACGATGAGCCGGTCGCAGGCCGCCACTTGAGTTTCGCGGCCGCAAAGCGGCGGCCGAAGCTTGATATCGCCGGTATACAGCAGCCGTTCACCGCCAAGCTCGATAAGCAATTGCGCGGCTCCCACAATGTGACTCGCTGGATATGCCGTCAATCGCGCCGGACCAAGTTCCCACGGGACCCCAAACTCGATGGGACACGCGTCGGGAGTGCTTTCCGGCAAGCGCGACCGGTAAATCCTCAGCGTGTCCGATGTCGCATATACGCGCCCGTGGCTGCCCCGCGCATGATCGGAATGCCCGTGCGAAACCCAGGCCGTTGCGCAATCCTCGGTGGGATCGAGCCACAGGTCGAGTTGAGGCAGGAAAATACCGTGGGGGAGGAAACGAACGTCCATGGACTGCTGCTTCCATGATATGCGTAAGAGACTCCTATGCGATAATCGCGGCCATGCACGTACAACCACGCACGTTGTGTATCGTCTGCGCGGTGACAATCATCGCCTCCGCAATGCTTCTAGCGCAGCCCGCCGCCAGTCCCGATCCCACCGCCGACCTCTTGAAGCAGGGCCAGCAGAAGCTGCGCGATGGGCGGCACGACGAAGCTCTCGCGCTCTACCGCCAGGCGCTGGCTGCATCCCCCAATTCTTTCGCGGCGAACAACCAGACCGGCGTTTTGCTCGATCTGATGGGCCAATACACGGAAGCCCGCAAGCTCTTCTCGAAGGCCATTGAAGCCGCTCCCACGCCTGCGAATAAGGGCCAGGCGCTGCGCTCCATGGCCATGTCCTACGCTTTCGAGAGTAACTGCAAGGAAGCGGCAAAATATGAAAGCCAGTTGTACGAAATGAACCTTGCCGCGAAGGATTTTTACAACGCCGGCGAAATCGCCGATGAGCTGGCTCGCGTCTGCATCGATTCCGGCGACCTGGATACGGCGCAAAAGTGGTACCAGACCGGTCACGACGCCGGACTGCGCGAACCTGGTCTGAAGCCCGAGCGCGCCGATTTGTGGGAGTTTCGCTGGGAACACGCGCAGGCCCGCCTCGCCGCGCGCCGCGGAAAAAAAGACGACGCCCAGAAGCATATCGCCGCCGCGAAAGCGATCCTCGACAAGGGCACTAACCCCGATCAAGCTCGTTTCCTTCCTTACTTGACCGGTTATGTCGCGTTCTACGCCGGCGACTACAAAACCGCGCTCGCCGAACTTCTGAAAGCCGACCAGCGCGATCCTTTCATCCTCTGCTTGATCGCGCAAACGTACGAAAAGACCGGCAGCCAGGCGCAAGCGCAAGACTACTATCGCAAGATCCTCCCGTCGAACGCGCACAATCCAACCAATGCGTTCGCCCGCCCGCTCGCCAAGAAGAAATTAAGCTGATCGCCGCTCGCACCTTATAATATTTGTTTGCAGGAGTGCGAGAAGAGCATCCCCCAGCTGCTGGAACAGGCTTCGGCGAATCACCCTCGCTCCGAAGCCATCTTGGCTCCAGGGCGTGCTCCGCTCGATTATGGCCGCCTCCTCCAGCATGTACAGGAACAAGCCCGTGTGCTGCGGGAATTGGGCATCCGCGGTGACGATCGCATCGCCGCCGTGCTCCCCGATGGCCCCGAAGCTGCCGCCGCATTTCTCGCCGTTGCGTCGTGCGCAAGCTTTGCGCCTCTCAATCCGGGATATCGCGAAAGCGAGTTTGAAACCTGCCTGCGCCAGCTCGCGCCCGCCGCGATACTGATCGAGCCCGGTGACTCGGCCGCGCGCTCCGCTGCGCAATACGCCGGCGTTCCCCTTATCGAGCTCGCTCCCGTGCCCGACGCCCCCGCCGGAATATTTACGCTCGATGGACAGCCGCGCGCCAACCGGGGCGCGTCGTCCAGCCCGCTGCTGGATGACATCGCTTTGATCCTCCACACATCCGGCACCACCGCCACTCCCAAGCTGGTGCCTTTAACGCATCGCAACCTCTATTGGGCCGGTACTTACATCGGCCAACCCCTGGCGCTGTCCGCATCCGACCGTTGTCTAAACTTCAGCCCTCTGTTTCACTCGCTCGGAATCACCGGAGGCATCGTCGCCCCCCTCGTGTCGGGAGCCGCCACCATATGCACTCCGGGTTTCAACGGCGAGGCATTTTGCGATTGGATGGAAGAGTTCGCGCCCACCTGGTATTCGGCCGTCCCTGCCGTTCATCAAGCGATTCTCCATTGCGCGGCCGCCAGAATCTCGGCGTTCCGATCCCTCCGCCTCGTTCGCTCCGCCGGAGCTGCCCTGCCGCCCGCTCTCAAAGACCGGCTGGAGCACTCACTGGGAGTTCCCGTGGTTCAGGTGTATGGCATGTCGGAAGCTCCGCCCATAACCGTCGAGCCGTTGCCGCCGGGCGTTCGCAAGGCCGGTTCGGTGGGAGTCGCGCAAGGCCCGGAGGTCGCCATCCTCGGCGAGAACGGCCGGCCGGGCGAAGTGCTGGTGCGCGGTCCACACGTCATGCGCGGTTATCTCGGCAATCCCGCTGCGAATGAAGCCGCTTTCGTCGGCCGGTGGTTCCGCACAGGTGACGTCGGACATCTCGATGACGATGGCTTCCTGTTTCTCACTGGCCGCATCGGCGAATTGATCAATCGCGGCGGAGAAAAAGTGACTCCGCTTGAAATCGACGAGATCCTGGCCACGCATCCGGCCGTGGCGCACGCCGCCGCTTTCGCCATTCCCGGCGGCAACCTCGGCGAAGAAATCGCGGCCGCGGTAGTGTTGCATGCGGGCATGCGCATTGATGAGGCCGGATTGCAAGCCTACGCCGCCGCCCGGCTCGGCGATCATAAAGTTCCCCGCCGGTTCGTGTTCGTATCCGAAATTCCCAGCGGCCCCACCGGCAAGCTGAACCGTCTCGCGCTCGCTTCCCAGCTCGTTCCGCAAATCCAAGCCCGGCCGCGTCCTCCGCGCTCGTTGCCGGCGACGGAAATGGAGCATATAGTCGCCTCCGCGTGGGCCGGCGTGCTCCACATCCCCGACCTCGGCATCGATGACAATTTCTTCGATTGCGGCGGCGATTCGCTAGGTGGAATCCGGATGCTTTCGAAGCTGGCCCCGGCCTTGCAGCGAGCGCGCCTGCCTCCCGGACTCCTGCTGCAGGCCCCTACCATCCGCAAAATGGCCGCCGTTCTCGCGGATCCCACGCGGCTCGCAGGCTGCTCGCGAGTCGTTGCCATCCAGCCGGAGGGCGCCGCGTGTCCACTCTTCGTAGTGGGAGACGGCCTGGAGTTCCGCCTGGTCGCGCGCCATCTCGGATCGGACCAGCCCTTTTACGGAGTGCGCGTGCCGCCATTTGAAGAGGAGGCGCCGCCCTACACCGTGGAGCGAATTGCGTCGCGCTGCGTCGAAGCGCTGCGCGGCGTTCGCCCGTCAGGTCCGTACGCGCTGGGCGGCTGGTGTTTCGGAGGCCTGGTAGCCTATGAGATGGCTCGTCAACTCGAAGCCTGCGGCCAGCCCGTCACCCTGGTGGCATTGTTCGAGGCCCGCAACATTTTGCCGGCTTCAGCCTGGGTGCGCTTCCGCCGCGCCTGCCAGAAGATTCGTTTTCACCTGCGCCGCGCGCGCGATCTGGGTTATGTGCTGCGCCGCGTCAGGACCGTGAGTATCTCGCCCTTGGGCACGCTATGGCGGATCGTGCACCGCGGCTACGCGCGATTGGAAATGCCCATGCCCCGCCTTTTGCAATCGCATCGTCAGGCCGAATCGCAGGCCATCGCGAGCTACCGGCTCAGCCCCTACTCAGGCCGCGTGGTCCATTTCTGGGCCGAGGATCGCCCCCGCGGAAAATATCGCGACCTGGAGTATGAGTGGGGCAAGCAAGAGTTCGAGGAAGTCCCCGGAAATCATGAGACCATCTTCCAGAGCCCCAACGCCGCCATCCTGGCCGCCAAACTACGCACCCACCTCACCCGCGCCCGCCAGTAAGCACCCCGCTACCCGCGCCCAAACGCCCCTCCCAACTCCGACTACACACCCCATCGGAGCCGCGCCCGCCAGGAAGCGCCCCGCTACCCGAAAGCAAAGGTCCCTCCCAACTCCGACTACACACCCCATCCGAGCCGCGCCCGCCAGGAAGCGCACCGCCAACCGCGCGCAAGCCCCCTCCAAACTCCGGGTTACACTGGAATTAACACCCATGCCCCCGCGTGACCAAGCCCTCATTGACGCTCTCAGCACTCGCATTCTTGTGCTGGATGGCGCGATGGGGACTATGATCCAGCAGCGCCATCTCACCGCCGACGACTTCGGCGGAGCGGCGCTGGAGGGCTGCAATGAGAACCTTGTCCTTACCCGCCCGGACGTCATTCTAGGCGTGCATCGCGCTTACTTTGAAGCCGGCGCTGACGTTGTCGAGACCGATACATTCGGCGCTACTCCCCTCGTGCTGGCCGAATACGGCCTCGCCGATAAAGCCTACGAAATCAACCGCGTCGCGGCCACCCTGGCCCGGCAAGCCGCCGGCGAATTCTCAGGCTTTGTCGCCGGGTCCATGGGCCCCACCACCAAGACCATCACCGTCACCGGCGGCGTCACCTTCCCGCAGCTCATCGACAATTACTACGAACAAGCGCGCGGGCTCATCGATGGCGGCTCGGACATGCTCCTGATCGAGACGGCGCAAGACACGCGCAACGTCAAAGCCGCGCTGCTGGCCATCGGGAAACTGGAACGCGAAATCGGCCGCACCATCCCGAAGATGGTCTCCGGAACTATCGAGCCCATGGGTTCCATGCTCGCCGGACAAACCGCGGATGCTCTATGGACGTCGGTTGAGCACGCCGGCCTGCTTTCCATCGGCCTCAATTGCGCCACTGGGCCGGAGTTCATGACGGATCACATCCGCACCCTGCACGATATGGTCCCGGTGCATGTCTCCTGCTATCCCAACGCAGGCCTGCCCAACGAAGACGGCATTTATCTGGAGACCCCGGAAACGCTCGCCGCGCAACTCGAGCGCTTCGCTTCGAACGGCTGGCTCAACATCGTCGGCGGCTGCTGCGGCACCACCCCCGCGCACATCCGGGCCATCGCGCAGGCCATGCAAGGAAAGCCGCCGCGCGCCGTGAAAGCGCCGTCGCACCGCGCCTTCTATTCGGGAATCGAGTTGGTGGAGGCGGAAGAAAGCAATCGCCCGCTGATCGTCGGCGAGCGTACCAATGTCATCGGCTCGCGTGCGTTCAAGAACCTGGTTTCAGAAGACAAGTGGGAAGAGGCCAGCGAGATCGCGCGCCGCCAGATCCGCAATGGCGCGCACATCGTCGATATCTGCTTACAATCCAGTGACCGCGACGAATTGAACGACATCCCGCCGTTCTACGACAAGCTGATCCGCAAGATCAAAGCGCCCATCATGATCGACACCACGGACCCCAAGTCCCTGGAGCTGTCGCTCACTTACTGCCAGGGCAAGTCGATAATCAATTCGATCAATCTCGAAGACGGCGAAGAGAAGTTCCAGCGAGTGTGCCCAGTGGCGCGTGCGTTCGGAGCCGCGTTGGTGGTGGGAACCATCGATGAGGATAAGCAGCAGGCGCAAGCCTTCACACGCGAGCGGAAACTCGCCGTGGCCCAGCGCTCCGTGGCGCTGCTCACGGAAAAATACCAGATCCCGGTGGAAGACATCATCATCGATCCGCTGGTGTTCCCTTGCGCCACCGGCGACGAAAACTACGTCGGCGGCGCAGTCGAGACCATCGAAGCCATCCGCCTCATCAAGGAACAGATTCCCTTCATAAAAACCATCCTCGGCGTCTCCAATATTTCGTTCGGCCTGCCCGCTTCGGCGCGCGAAGTAGTGAATTCAGTCTTCCTGTATTACGCCACGAAGGCCGGCTTGGATCTCGCTATCGTGAACTCGGAAAAGCTGGAGCGCTTCGCGTCCATTCCCATGGAAGAGCGCCGCTTGGCGGAGAGCTTGCTGTTCAACACGCCGCCCGCCGGCGTCCCCGCCGATCATCCCGATCCCGACTTGCTAAGAACCGCCCCAGAGGACTGGCGCAAGCAATCGCGCGAGCAGAAGATCGCCATCAACCAATTCCACATCGCCGCCATCGCCGAGCATTTCCGCAAAACCGTCAAAAAGGACAAACAGAAGGCCGCCGACCTGCCCATCGACCAGCGCCTCGCGAACTACATCATCGAAGGTACGAAGGACGGGCTCATTCCGGATCTCGAGCGCAAGCGCGCCGAGGGAGCCGCGCCGATGGATATCATCAACGGTCCCCTGATGGCGGGCATGGCGGAAGTCGGCCGCCTGTTCAACAACAATGAGCTGATCGTCGCCGAAGTGCTCCAATCGGCCGAGGCCATGAAGGCCTCTGTCAGCCATCTGGAACAGTTCATGGCAAAGGCCGACACCGCTTCCCGCGGGCGCATCGTGCTGGCCACCGTCAAGGGTGATGTCCACGATATCGGAAAAAATCTGGTCGAGATCATTCTGTCGAACAACGGCTATGAGGTGATCAATCTCGGCATCAAGGTGCCGCCCGAAGAGCTGATCAAGGCCTTTGACCAGCACCAGCCCGACGCCATCGGCTTGTCCGGCCTCTTAGTGAAGAGCGCGCAGCAAATGGTGATCACCGGCGGCGACCTCAACGTCCACGGGATTCGCGTACCCCTGCTGGTGGGCGGCGCCGCTCTGTCGGACAAATTCACACGCACCAAGATCGCGCCCGCATACGGCGCCGCCACCTTCTACGCCAAGGACGCCATGACCGGTCTGCGCATCATGAATGAAATCGTCGACCCGGCCACTCGCGAGCAGGCGTTGAAGACGCATACTTTCACCGAGCCCGAAGTTTCCGTCGCGGTGCTGGAACAAACGCCGGTGCTCGCCGGGGAAGCGCGCAGCGCCAAGGTGCGTCCCGATC
>JAYTVY010000185.1:0-1743 GCA_043743755.1 Bryobacterales bacterium
GTCGGGCCGGTGAAGTAGTTTTCCCCGAGGGCCCGCCACCGGGCGGGCCCTTTCGCTTCCCTACATGAAACTGCAAGGTATTTTTCCTCCCATCGCTACTCCGTTCGATCACACAGGCGCTCTCTGGAAAGTGAAGCTCCAGCACAATATCGAAAAGTGGAATCGGACTCCGCTGGCCGGTTACGTTGTCTGCGGGTCCACCGGCGAGAGCGTGATGCTCACTACCGAGGAGAAGATCCAGCTCTGGGAATGGACCGCCGAATACGCCGATTCCGGCAAGCTGCTGATCGCGGGCACGGGCATGGAGAGCGTGCGCGAAACCGTGGACCTCACCAATCGCGCCGCGGCGATGGGCTACAAGGCGGCGATGGTGCGCACGCCGCATTACTACAAGAATCTGCTGAACAATTCAGCGGCCCAGAAGCTTTATTTCAGCTCCGTGGCCGATCAATCCGCCATTCCGCTGATTATTTATAACTGGCCGCAGACTACGGGAATCGATATCGCCGCTGAAGCCGTGGCGGAGCTATCGCATCATCCGAACATCGCCGCGATCAAGGAAAGTTCCGGCAGCATGGAGAAAGTGCTGCAGATGATCCACGAAGTCAAGCCGGGATTCCAGGTGCTAGTTGGATCGGCCACCACGCTGGCGCCTTCGCTCGCCGTGGGCGCTTCGGGCGCGGTGCTCGCCTTCGCCAATGCCGCGCCGTATGCGTGCATCTCCATCTGGGAGGCGCACCGGACGCGCGAGCCGCAAGCCGCGCTGGACTGGCAGCACCGTATCGGGCGCGCCGCGCAGCTGGTGACGTCAAAATACGGAGTCCCCGGTCTGAAGCACGCCATGGATATCGCCGGCTATTACGGCGGCCCGCCGCGCCTGCCGCTGGTTCCGGTCTGTCCGGGGGCCAAGAGCGAAATCGAGCAAGCTTTCGCCGATCTGCGGGGATAGGCGAGTCTATGCGGGCGATACTATTGGCCATGTCCCTCACCACCGCCTGGGCGCAGGGAAAGCTGCTGTCCGATATGATTTGGCTGGAGGCCGAGAAGGCGCTTAAGCCCGACACCATCGTGGTCATCCCCATCGGCGCCGAGTCAAAGGAACACGGCCCCCACCTGCTGCTCAAGAACGATTTCATCCTCGCCGAATACCTCAAGAAAAGGGTGCTGGCGCAGTCTAACGTGGTGCTGGCGCCCACCGTGAACTACAACTTCTACCCCGCGTTCCTCGAATACCCGGGCTCGATTTCGCTCACGCTCGAAACCGCGCGCGACCTGATGGTTGAAATCGCCGCCAGCCTCGCCCATTACGGCCCCAAGCGGTTCTACGTTCTGAATACCGGGGTCTCCACCAAGCGCCCGCTGGAAGCCGCCGTGGAGATCCTGGCGAAGCAGGGAATCGTCCTGCGCTACACCGATCTCAGCGCCGTGATGGGGCCAATCGAGACGCAGTTCTGCACCCAGGAAGGCGGCACTCACGCCGACGAGGCCGAAACTTCGATGCTGCTCTACATCGATCCCGCGTCTGTGAAAATGACGAAGGCCGTGAAGGACTATCATCCGAACCCTGGTCCTCTAACGCGGGATCCCAAGGGCAAAGGGACCTATTCCGCCACCGGCATCTACGGCGATCCAACCCTGGCGACGCGCGAAAAGGGTCAAAAAATCACCGAGGCCCTGGTGCGGAAGATCCTGGAAGAGATCGAATCCCTGCGCAAATTGTAACGCGATGACAGGAGCGCGCAT
>JAYTVY010000186.1:0-8146 GCA_043743755.1 Bryobacterales bacterium
AGATCGCGTTGAGCACTCCCGCCAGGCGCAGGCCGCCCTTGAGCAGCTGCCGGCGCATCCGGTCGCGCTGCGCGCGCCTCGGCAAGCGACGATAGATCAATCCACAGATTTCTTTGAATGCCGGCGCGATCTAATCGTGCAGCGCAGTCTGGGCTGACGCTGAAGACTCTCGTCTTGCTGACGCATCAAGTCGGGTACGGCGTAATCGTCGTCGAAACCAGCGAGCAATGCGCTAAGTCTGGGTCATTGGGATTGCGGGTGTGGACTGACGGAGCCGAGTCAACTCAGATCGGATCGGCCAGTCAGCGAAGGCAAACCAGCACATCACTATGAGGTTGACGAATGGGATAAGGACAGTCAAACCCAGCCAACCGGAGTAGCCAGCCTTAGAGAAGATCTTCCCCCATAGCAGCGGAATGAAGACACAAATGACCAGGACAAGCAATTCTGGAATGCCAATAGTTCGCAGCATTGTTGGGTCTCCAATGTGGTGTATCGTACCACCTTAATCTTCGATCACTTCTTCATGTCTGCGAATCTCGACCATTCCGAGCCGGTCACCGCGAAGCATCTGGCCGAGGCGGTGCAGTATCGGAGTCTGGATCGCAGCTACTGGAGTTAAAAAGTAACGCCCTTGCATCCGCGATCACTATAGGTGATAGTAACTATCGTGTAGAGGGAGGGCTGCAAGTATGAAGCGTTTAATGGGCGTGGCTGCTGCGATGGCCTTGTGCGCTTTCGGGCAGTTTGATCAGATTTCCCATCCGCCCCCGCCTGCTGGGGTGGATGCCATAGTTCGGATTGACCGGCCCAATCCAAAGGCTCGATCAACCGAGTATCCTTCGATTACCTTCCAACCGGGCGACAACGTTACGATTCATGCCGGCGGGTGTGTCCAATCGGGCGGCTCCGGCAATACCTGGCATCGATATGTGAACCCATCGGGACCCAATGCGGAGAGCCTGTACCACGGGTTGATCACGATTCCGTTTGCCACCGGCGTGCTTGACCGGGTTCTGGCGCATTGGAACAGAACGGTACACGTGGCGGATAACGCTCCAGCGGGCGCCCGCATTCATTTGCAGCTCGGGTTTGAGGACGACGACTACAGCGACAACAGCTACGATAACCACGATGACGGGCCCGGCGACCAATGCAAGGGAGGCGACGGGCAGGCCGCGTTGGTCGAGTTGCATATTGTTCATCACGCGGCTGCCACTACTGGTTCGCTGCTGAGTTGGGACCTGGAATTCACACAATTCGACGACAATGGAATTCCGCTCAACCCGGACTGGCATAACAACGTTGCCAGAGCCGGGTTCCCCGACCCGGGCGCGTGCCGATGGCCGTGGCAAGGCGGCGGCGCCAAGAATTGCTCCATTCAAATCACCAATACGGATTACGATGTCAATGCGGGATACAGTTTCTTCAATCCGATCAAGGTGAAGGAATGCGCGAGCTGCAGCTTGTGCCAGTCGTTTTCGACCAACGAAGGATTCGGGGGCCATGCGAATTGGACGGCGGCGACGTATACAGGCACGGTTTCGTGGGAATCGAAAGCGGCTCCTGGTCTGGACGATGAGTATTCCGTCAATCTGGCGACACCCAATGCGGCGGGATCAACAGCGGCAAGGCCCGATGGAGTGCATGTGGAATTCGACAGCGACGAGACGATCGACACGCTGACCAACGACTTCCAGCTCCCCTTCTTCCTGCAGTTCCGCAGCGCAGTGGATTCCGGAGACTCGCAGGCGCACGATTTCCTGGACGGCAAGGAGATGATCGTAACGGGCCTGATCGGGGTCGATTTCGCGCACACTCCAGGCGGAGAGTCGCATCCGGCTTGGTCCGCCGCGATCCACGGAAACGAGGATCCAGCCGACGACACCTGGGCATTCTTCGTCCGGAATTGGGGAGACGAAGGGTATTGCAGCGAGAGCCAGCACTATATCAACTATCTCGACAACATCTATATGCTGCGCATTCCGTGGCCGGCCGGCGCGACATCGGGATTCGCCAACGGCAACACTATTTCGAAAACGAATTCCGGTATCACGATGGACGACCCGGTGTTCGACCCCGCAACGCGGACGGTGATCGTCACGTTCCGCAATTTGCCGGATCCTGGGGCGCATGGATTGATTGGCGGCGAGTTGCATTTCACCTGGCAAGGGGCGACGCCCCGGCGCCGGCAGAGGATCCTGATTTCGCGGCGGCCACCGGCCAGCCCGCCGGACAAAGCCGAGGTGCTGAAGAACGGTCTCGTCACTCGCATGAACGCGTCGCAACGCCAGATTTACAATGCCAATTCGCCTAAGCGAACTCCCGGGCCTCGCAGGCCGGTGACCAGGCTGACGATTCACACCGGAGCGGCGGCGGTTGTCTCGACCTCATCGCCGGCGGCGGCGGCACGAATCAGGCGCCTGGCTCCAAGACGTCACCCAACCGTGACCGCGGTTCATGATGCCGCCTTGGTGCAACGGAGAAACGCCGAGATCGAGGCGATCCGAAAAGCGTATGGCGGGACGATACCGCTTCAACGGTGATGCGCCTGCGGCCGAGTACTACTTGAAGATCGCGTTGAGCACTCCCGCCAGGCGCAGGCCGCCCTTGAGCAACTGCTGGCGCATCCGGTCGCGCTGCGCGCCGATGTACGCGTAGGACGCCAGATATCCGGGCGTCATCGCTTCGCCCGCGGCGAACGGGCGCTTGTCATCGGGGAACAGGTACAGGGCAGGGCGCAAGGCAATGTCCTCATCCGCCCAGGCGACGGTGTCGCCCATCTGCCAGCGGGCCACATCGGCGGCGCTCGCGTGATCCAGAAAACTCGAGTACGCGGGATAGTCCAGCCGCTCGTGGTCCACCATCTCGTCATCCCAGATGGAGTGCAGGTTCGACGGCCAATGATTCATCCAGTTGACTTTGACTTGATTGCCTCCCAGGTCCGTGCCGCCGGCGTGCAGCGGCTGCGAAAGGTCTCCCATGAAATGCACCAGCAGCCGGAGCGCGGTATTCGCCGAGATCGGATCGGTTTCCTGAGGATTGCAGGCCGCTTTGGTATCGCCATCGCTCTTGTCGGTGAGCGCCTTCACGGCGAACAGATCGTCGCGCGAGGAGGTTTTTAGGAAGGACGAGAGTGCGTCGATGGCCGCAACCAGATCGCCGCAGGGTTCCTTTTTCGCGTCGCGATAACTCTTAACGCCGTCAGGGATGGTGGCGTAGTGCAGCCGCTTGTACTTGTCGAATCGCGGATAGGAGCGCAGCTCGTCGGCCCAATTGGCCACGTCGGGCAGCGAATAACCTCCCAGCAGATGCGCGACACGGTCGCGAGCCGCGGGGGTCAGGTGACGCTGCGCGATCTCGGCGACCACGCGATGCCCCGTGGGGCCCCACGCAACGGCGGGGAGCGCGCACAACGTCGTGAGCAAGATAATCGGAATGCATCGATTCTTCATAGTGGTGGTGTTCTCTTATGCCAGCCGGTGGACTGCTGGTACGCATAGGCGATGGATAAAACCAGGGGTTCGCGAAAAGCCGCGCCCACCAGCTGCAGGCCGATCGGGAGTCCGTCCTTCGAGAACCCGCACGGGACCGTAATCGCGGGGGTGCCGAAGTGATTAAACGCCGAGACGCAGGAGCGCGGCCGCTGGTGCGTTTCGTTCACGGTTTCGGAAATCAGCGGCGCCGGTTCCCGCATGGTGGGCAGAGCCAGGATATCCACTTGTTCGAAAACGCGCCGGATATCGCGGCGGCATTCGCGGATGCGCTTCAGCGTTTCCACATACGCCACCGCCTGCACCTGCTTGAGCTGATTCATTTGCCGTTGAGACCAGGGATGGTACAGCTCGGGCGTCTTGTCAAAAAAAGGCTTCTGGTAATGGTAGAGCTCAACATCGTAGCTGCCGTTCTCGGCGATATGGAGACGTGGAAGCGTGACATCCCGAACCTCGCGCACCTTGCCCTTGAGATGACGAATGGCTTCTTCCACGGCAGCGGCGACGTCCGGATGCAATCCCTCGAAGAAGTATTCGCGGGGCACGCCGATCCGCAGGTTTGCAATGGGAGCGCGCAGCGCCTGCGTGTAGTCCGGCACGGGTTCGTCCAGCGTGATCGCATCCTGGGGATCATGCCCTGCAATCGTCTGAAGCAGCGCAGCGGCATCTTCCACCGTCCGGGCGATCGGCCCCATCGTGTCCAGCGAATACGCGGAAGGAACCACACCGCGCGTGCTGACGCGGCCATACAATGTCTTGAATCCCACCACGCCGCAGAACGAAGCGGGAATGCGAACCGATCCTCCGTCGTCGCTGCCAACCGAACCGAAGCAGAGTCCGGCGGAAACCGCGGCTGCGGACCCGGCCGAGGAGCCGCCGGTTATTCTGTCAAGATTCCAGGGATTGCGGGCGGGGCCGAAGCAGCCCGTGGTCCCCGTGCCTTCGAAGGCCATCTCATCAAGGTTCAGCTTGCCTAAAATGACCACGCCGGCGGCTTTCAAGCGCCGGGTGACTTCCGCGTCTTCCGCGGGCACGCGATTCCTGAAAACTCCAGCCGCCGCGGTGGTCTTCATTCCGGCTGTGTCGATATTGTCTTTTAACGCGATAGGAACGCCGTACAAACCGCTCGCCGCATTGCCGGATTTTCGCCGGCGGTCGCAATCGCGCGCCTGCTGAAGCGCGCCGTCCGCATCGAGCGTGATAAAGGCGTTCAGCGAACGGTCCAGCTTGCCGATGCGAGCCAGGCACAGTTTGGTGAGTTCCTCGGACGACACTCTTCCGCCGGCCAGCGCCGCCGCGGCCTGCGTGAGCGTCCAATCCAGCGGATTGGAATCCGCCTGGGCGCGCGGCGCGGTTCCCACTTCCGCCGCGATCGCCGCGGCGCCAGCGAGCAACCTCCGCCGCGTCACACCATTGGAACTCATAGCGTCTCCCGAACTGATAATCTTACTTCAAAGCCGACGAGTGATCTTGCAGGACCGGACATGGCTATCGAAAGCGGCGGAAGTGACGCGACCCAGGAGCTCTTCGCGCTGCTCTACGGCTTTCGCAGCGACGGCAAAAGGCCGGCATATTCGGGACCCAGATTTTCCAGCCACGCGGCGCGCGATTCCTCCGGCAGATCCAGCCATTGGTCCAGCAGCAGCGATAGCGCGGGCCACGATTCGGGATCGATTTTCATCGTCCACCGGACCGTTGAGCGGCCCGCAATGCGGCGACATCCTCCAGAAATCGCCGGCGCTCCGGCGAATCCTCATAGCGGCGGACCGCCGACTCCAGTTCGTCCAGCACGGCGCCGCAGTCGCACCTGTGTTCCACCATCCACCTAAGACCCGGCATGTAAGGCTGGATGAATTCCTGCACCGCCGCGAACGGCGGCGGATTGTCGATGCGCGGCCGGAGATCGCCGAGCTTCTCGCGAAAGTATCGGATGGACCCTTCACAGACCGGTGGAGTTGCCTGCAAATCCAGCTCCGGCAGATCCCGTTGCAGATATGTGAATCCCTGTCGAAACAGGATCTCCGCGTCGGCCTGCCTCCGCGTCAGATGACGAATTTTCTCGAAGGCCTGCCCGCGCAGCTCATTTTCCGGGCCCGTGAATTCAAGCCAGTCTCGCAAGGGCGTTTTGTCATCCAGTTTGTTGAGCGCGATCTGGCTCTCCTGGCGCGCGACTTCCACGCGCTGCGGCTCGCTGGCCTTGTACTCCGCCTCCGCTTTGGCCTGGTCCTCTCTTCCGTGCCGGGCACGGTACACGTATTCCGGCCAGACCACCAGCGAGAGAATCAGGATCGCGCCCCAGACCGTTGCGCTGAACCATACCGCCGGCAGCGCACGTTGCAGCGTTGGATAGAGCGCCCAGACTGCGTACACGATCATGAGAACCGGCGCGACGCCGGGAACCACCAGCGGCCATTTGGCCTTATAGAAAGAGCTGTTAAGCAGCCCGATGGCGAGGAAGCTCGCCACCGCGCAGGCCGGAAACAATATCAGGGCCGCCCACCGCGTCCAGGCCGGCCAAGCTCCCCGAATCGCGGAAAAAAGCAGCAAGACGAGCAGCGCGATCCACAGCGCGATGGACGCCAGCATGCCAAAAGCCGCGGCGAGCCCGTTTCCCGCTGCGTCGCTGCCGTGCAGATCGGACAGCGAGGCCATTGACATGATCCACAGCAGCATCGCTCCCACGGCTAGCAGCACATTCAGCACGTTCATAACAGTGGCGTGGTGCCAGCCTACCACAGCGGGGCACCCGTTCCACGGCATCTAATTGGGATGCCGGGATCTTGGTCCCGCGGCCACTGCGTACCGGCGCTGCTTCAACGGCGAAGTAACGGCGCTAAACCAGTACCGTAAACGCAGTCTCGGTGCGCTGCACGGGACGGTACAGCGTATCGCGTTCCACGGGCTCGCGGCCGGCCATGCGGATCAGCCGCAGCAGTTCCCCGCGCCGCAGGCCCTGGCTGGTGGTGGCCCCCGCGTCGTGGTAAATCTTTTCTTCCACTACGGTCCCGTCCAGATCGTCCGCGCCGAAACGCAGCGCGATCTGCGCCACCCACGGCGTCATCATGATCCAGTAGGCCTTGATGTGGTCGATATTGTCCAGCATCAACCGGCTCACCGCCACCATCTTCAAATCCAGAAATCCTGTGGTGGTCGCGATGTGATCGAGCGCCGTGTTGGCCGGATGAAACGCCAGCGGAATGAAAGTCTGGAACCCCCCCGTATCGTCCTGCAGCTCCCGCAGCTTGATCAAATGATCCACTCGATCTTCTTCCGTTTCGATATGCCCGTACAGCATGGTGCAGTTCGATCTAAGCCCCAGCTGGTGCGCCGTTCGCGCCACTTCAATCCACTGGCTGCCGTCGATCTTGTGATCGCAAATGATCCGCCGCACGCGCTCGCTGAAAACTTCCGCACCGCCACCGGGCAGCGAATCCACGCCCGCCGCCATCAGCTTTTCCAGCGTTTGCCGGAAGGAGAGCTTCGCCCGCTGCGCCAGATACGCTACTTCCACCATCGTGAAGGCCTTCAGATGCACTTCCGGAAAGCGCTCTTTCAACCCGCGCAGCATCTCGCAATACCAATCCAGCGTCAGCTCCGGATGCAGCCCTCCGACTATGTGAAACTCCGTGACCGCCTCGCTCCAGCCCTCACCCGCGCGATGCCACACTTCTTCAAGCGACCAGGTATACGCCTTCGGATCCTTAGCCCGCTTGCCGAACGCGCACAGCTTGCAGCTCGCCACGCAGACGTCGGTGGGATTGATGTGCCGGTTGACGTTGAACCATGTCGCGTCGCCGTGCTTGCGCTCGCGCACCACGTTGGCCAGGTAGCCCACGCCCAGTAAATCGGGAGTGCGATACAGCGTCACCCCGTCCTGGAAATTCAGGCGCTCGCCCGCCTGCACCTTGTCCCAGACCGGTTCCAGACGCTTATCTTCAAAACTGACTTGCACGTTCAGGCTCCCAACGGCAGCAGATAAATATCGGCCGCCCAAAACACAAAGAATAACACGCTGACGTAGCCATTCACCGTGAAAAAGGCTGCGTTGACGCGCGACAGATCGTCCGCTTTCACAAGGCTGTGCTCATAGACCAACAGCCCGATCACCACCGCGATGCCCGCCAGGCTCAGCCAGCCCAGCTGAAACCGGATCACCAGGTTCGCCAGGCACACGATCATCGCGACATGGAACAGCTTCGACAGCCGCAGCGCCGCGGCAATCCCAAACCGCCGCGGCAGGCTGAACAATCCCTCGCGGCAGTCGAAATCGTAATCCTGACACGAATAGATCACATCGAAGCCGGCGGTCCAGAACATCACCGCCGCGGTCAGCCACAGGATTCGCGGATCCAGCCCGCCGGTCACTGCGATCCACGCCGCCGCGGGAGCGATTCCCAGCGCGAATCCCAGCACCAGGTGCGAGAGTGACGTGAAGCGCTTGGTGTATGAATACACGAACGCGATCGCCAGGGCCAGGGGCGCCAGATTGAGACACAGTGGATTCAGGGCCCGCGCAGCGAGAAGAAAGACCAGGCAGGCCGCGGTAACGAAGCCCCACGCGAACCCCCGGCTCAGCAGCCCGGCAGGCAGATGACGCGTGCTGGTTCTCGGATTCTTGCCGTCGATCCCCGCGTCCAGAATCCGGTTGAAGG
>JAYTVY010000187.1:0-6806 GCA_043743755.1 Bryobacterales bacterium
GCCGGATCGTACGTGATTTCCCTGGCCCAGCCTTCCAAGCGCTTGATCCGCACGCTGCTGGATCCACAGGTATCGATGGAGAAGGAATTCCTCCAGGCCGAGGAAAAGCGGCGCGCGGCGCGATTGCGCAGCGAGATGTATGACGTCACTGCGTGGTCCATTCCGCTGCAATACAACATTTCGGCGATGGCGTCGAGCGACGTGTCGCAAGGAAATTTCGAAGAAGTGAAGCCGGGGCGGACGCCAGGCAAGGTGATTGGAGGGAAGCCTGAAGTGGCGTGGCTGATTCCCTGGGGCACTTCGGCGGCGGGGCGGTTTCTGTCGGCGGCGCTGCGCGCGGGAGTGCGCGTTACCACTACGGATCATTCGTTCAAGCTGGACGGTCGCACGTATCCGAACGGCACGCTGATCGTGAAAGTGAAGGAGCAGCCCGCGGGAGTGGCGGAGACCATCGAGCGCCTGGCGCGTACCAGCGGGACGGAAGTTTACACCACCGATACGGGCTGGGTAGACGAAGGCGCGAACTTCGGGAGTCGCGACACGTTCCTGGTTCCGAACATCAACATCGCGCTGGCCTGGGATCGGCCTACAGGCGCGAGCGCGGCGGGGGCCACGCGATTTGTGCTGGAGCGCGAGTACGATCAGCCGGTGACGGTGGTG
Source organism: Bryobacterales bacterium (assembly GCA_043743755.1). Lineage (GTDB taxonomy): Bacteria > Acidobacteriota > Terriglobia > Bryobacterales > Bryobacteraceae > JALYHQ01. Next base: position 661 of record JAYTVY010000187.1, read on the forward strand.
CGCACGCAGCAGCTGGCGAACGGCGATCTCTCGCAGTTCAACGTGATCATACTTCCCGACGCGGGAGGTTTCGGCGGCGACGGGTACGACGCTGTGCTGGGCGCAAATGGCGCGCGACGGGTGAAGGACTGGGTGCAGGCGGGTGGAACCTTGATCGCGCTAGGCGGCGGCGCGGTGTCCTATCTGGCGGATCCGAAAATCGGGTTGCTGGCGGTCACGCAGGAGAACGCGTATCGCGATACCAAGCCCGCGCCCGCGAAGCCCGAGACTCCGGCGACTCCGGCGCCCGCGCGCACGCCGGGGAAACTGATCTCGAGCGACGCGGAGTTCGAACAATCCATTCAGCCCGAGACTGAGCTGCCGGATTCGCTGCATGGCGTGCTGCTAAGGGCGAAGGTGAGTCCGGATCATTGGATGACGGCGGGTGTGCCGTCCACGGTGAACGTGCTGGTGAGCGGTCGCGCGATATTCACGCCCATCAAACTGGACAAGGGCGTCAATGCCGTCTGGTTCGCCGGGCCTAACGATCTGCTGGCCAGCGGGTACATCTGGGAGCAGAATCGGAAACAGCTTGCGTACAAGCCTTTCGTGATCGTGCAGCGGGAAGGGCGCGGCAGTGTTGTTGGATTTACGCAGGATCCGAATTATCGCGGGTATATGGACGGATTGAACGTGTTGTTTCTGAATGCGGTGTATCGGGGTCCGGCCAGGGCGCATTAGGGACAGGCGGCAGTCGAGGACGCCTGCCTCACAGCGTGGTACGCTAGGCAAAGAAAAGGCGAACAATGAACCTGAGCCTGAGCTTTCCCGAGCCTCGGCGCAACGATATTCAAGCGTCGGTTACGCGCTTTCAAGAATGGATGGCGGTGCCGGATTCGCCGGTGCGGGCGGTGCACCGGGAGGCGGCGAGCGCGGGGGAATTTGCCGCGATTCCGGGAACGCTGCACGCTGAACTGAGGGGTCTGCTGGATGCGCGGGGTATTCAGCAGCTGTACGCGCATCAGGCGGAATCTTTGCGGCTGTCGGACGCGGGCCGGAACGTGGTGGTGGTCACGCCGACGGCCAGCGGGAAGACGCTGTGCTACAACCTGCCGGTGTTGAACCGGATGTTTGCCGACTCCACGGCGCGGGCGCTGTATTTGTTTCCGACCAAGGCGCTGGCGGAAGATCAGCTGCACGAATTCGACGGAACTGAGATCCGCGCGTTCACCTACGACGGCGACACGCCGCAGGACGCGCGCAAGGCCATTCGAGAACGCGCGAATATCGTTCTGACGAATCCCGACATGCTGCACAGCGGGATTCTGCCGCATCACACCAAGTGGGCGAAGTGTTTCGAGAATCTGCGCTACATCGTGATCGATGAGCTGCACTACTATCGCGGAGTGTACGGGAGTCATCTGGCGAACGTGCTGCGCCGGATGAAGCGCATCTGCGAGTTCTACGGATCGACCCCCCAGTTCATTTGCTGCTCGGCGACCATCGCCAATCCCAAGGAATTGGCGGAGGCGCTGACCGGGCAGCCGTTTGAGCTGGTGGACCGCAACGGAGCGCCGCGCGGGGAAAAGTACGTAGTGTTCTACAACCCGCCGGTGGTCAACAAGCAACTCGGGATCCGGCGCAGCTATCTGCATGAGACGCGGCGGCTGGCGATCGAATTTATCGAGCGGCGCCAGCAGACGCTGGTGTTCGCGAACAGCCGGCTGGCGACGGAAATCCTGCTGAAGTACCTGCGCGACGCGTGCGAGCGGGGGCCGCTGCCGGCGGATACGATACGCGGCTATCGGGGCGGGTATCTTCCGCGCGAGCGGCGCGAGATCGAACGCAAGCTGCGGGATGGCGAGATCCGCGCGGTGGTGGCGACAAATGCGCTGGAGCTGGGGATCGATATCGGGTCGCTGGATGTGGTGGTGATGGCCGGATATCCGGGGTCCATCGCATCCACGTGGCAACGCTCGGGGCGGGCCGGAAGGCGGCAGACCACTTCGCTGGCGGTGATGGTAGCGTCCAGCGCGCCGCTGGATCAGTACGTGGTGGAGCATCCCGAGTATTTCTTTGGACGCAGCCCGGAGCATGCTCACATCAACGCCGACAATCTCGAGATCCTGCTCAATCATCTTAAGTGCGCCGCGTTCGAGCTGCCGGTTCGAGATGGCGAGACGTTCGGGCCGCACGATCCGTCCGAGCTGTGCCGCTTTCTGGCCGAGGATCTGAAGCTGCTGCATTATTCGGCGGGCTGCTGGCACTGGACTTCGGACACATATCCGGCGGACGCGGTGAGCCTGCGGGCGGTGACCAGCGACAATTTCGTGGTGGTTGACATCACCAGCGAGCCTAAGGTGATCGCCGAGGTTTCGTTCCCGGCGGCGCTGACGGAGCTGCACGAGAAGGCCATCTATCTGCATGAGGCGCGACAGTATCAGGTGGAGCGGTTCGATTATGACGGCCGCAAGGCTTACGTCCGGCGCGTGGAGTGCGATTACTATACCGACGCCATCGATTACACGCAGGTGAAGCAGATCGATGAGTTCGATTCCGCGCCGCAGAACGGCGCCGCTGCGGGACACGGCGAAGTCCGGGTGAACCGGCAGGTGGTGGGGTTCAAGAAGATCAAGTTTTACACCATGGAGAACGTGGGCGCGGGAAAGCTTTCGATGCCGGAGCAGGAGTTGCACACCACATCGTTCTGGCTGCACTTTTCCCGTCCGTTTCTGGATGGGATGGAAGAACTTTCGGCCGAAGAAAAGCAGAACGGACTTACAGGATTGGGGAATGTACTGCGGACCGTGGCGGCGCTGCTGCTGATGTGCGATCCCCGGGATCTGGGGATCGCGCTGAGGGAGGATATTTCCAGGGCGACGGGGAATTTCGAGCCGGATCTGTTTCTGTACGACAATTATCCGGGCGGGATCGGGCAGAGCGCTCCGCTGTTTGGCTTGCGGCAGCGATTGCTGGAGGGGGCTCAAGACGTACTGAATGCGTGTGGATGCGAGGCGGGTTGTCCGGCGTGCGTGGGGGCGCAAGGGGAAACGGGGTTGCGGGCGAAGGTGGCGGCAGGGAGGATTTTGGAAGGGTTGTTGGGAGCGGAGCCGGGGGGCTCCGCGCGGGCCGGGGGGCCCGCCGTACAAGGCGTCAGCGAGGCTTGCGGATGAATTCGTAGCGTTCCAAGGTGGCGGCGACTTCGGCGTTGGAGGAGAAGCGGACTACTTTGCCAACGCAGCGGAGACGCACTTCGACCTTGGCTTCCGGTGGAGTGGGCAGGGTGATCAAGTACTCGACGTTTTCGCCCACGGTAAGCGCGGTGTTGGCCTGAAAAAGCACACCGCCGGAGCTGAGGTTGCGGGTTTCGCCGGGATGGACGCCGCGCAGAACCTTCTTGCTCAACACTTCCATCGGTAATTTGAGATTGAATCGTTGCGCTCTGCGTTGTTCTACCAAGGGTTCACCGGTTGCCTATAAGACTTTATCCCTATGCGGGCACAAGGTCAATAGCGTCCAGTTCCAGTACGCTCACGGGGCTGTGTCACAATATTTGCTGAAACATGGAAGAGATTACGATCCAAGAGCAACTGGAGAAAATGCGGTCCGATTGGGACCAGCGGGCGCGCGACAACGCGCGTTACTACGTGGCTACGGGCACGGCTGACTGGACCGACGAGGATTTTTTCGCCTCGGGTGAGAGCACGGTGGCCGAGGAAATCCTCACCGATATGGGCAATATCTGCCAGGGCAAGGCTCCCGAGGCGATGCGAGTGCTGGAAATCGGCTGTGGCGCGGGGCGGGTGACGCGGGCGCTGGCAAAGCTGTTCGGCGAGGTCCACGCGGTGGACGTTAGCGGCGAAATGGTGAAGCTGGCGAGTGCGGCGCTGGCGGCCTTTCCCCATGCCCACGCGTATCAGAACAACGGCACGGATCTGACGGTGGTGCCCGAACTGCCATTCGATTTCGCGTTCTCGTCCATCGTTTTTCAGCACATTCCGAGCCGGGAAGTGATCGAGAATTACGTCCGCGAAGTGAACCGGCTGCTGCGCCCGGGAGCGCTGTTCAAGTTTCAGGTTCAGGGCGATAGTTCCCTGGTGACGCGGCCCGATGACACGTGGCTGGGGGTTCCATTTTCAGAGCGCGAGGCCATGGAGATGGCCTGGAGGTGCGGATTTGACCCGCGCTACCGGCATGGGGCGGGCGAGCAGTACTTCTGGCTGTGGTTTTTCAAGCGCTGATCAGGCAGATCAATCCGGCGGACCATGCCGACGGGCCTGCGACTGGGGACTTCGGGGGCGGCCCTGCGAGCCTCCAGTGCCGCGATGGCTGCATCCACACGCCTTTTTTCGTCGTTAAGCTGACGCAACGCCTTATGAATATCCATGATGGGTATCACGAAGTATAGTGGCAAGGCCATCGGAAATCCACTAGATTTTAACGGGCCTGGAAGAGGCCCACGCGTACCAGGAGCACCGCCCTACTTCGTGAGGAAGGGCCAGTGGGGGATCAAGTGGAAGTGAAACCACGTGGTGAGAGCGTAGATGATTGCGGTGATCGCCACTACGACAGCCAAGGCGATGAGGAGCACGCGCGCCCAGGGGAACTTCCTGCCTTCGCGTTTCAGGACCAAGAGGTAACCGAAGAAAACGCCGACGAAGTATAGCAACACCATGGGGACGGCAAACAGCATGAGGTTGAAAACGTCGGGCGTGGGAGTGACGATGGCCGCGATGATTACGATGGCCAGGATCGCGTAGCGCGAATGGCGGATCAGGAAACGCGGCGAGGCTACGCGCAGCAGAGTCAGCAAGAAGATTAGCACCGGCAGTTCGAAGACGATGCCCACGCCGAGCGTGACGTTGACGAACAGATCGAAGTATTCCGTGATGGTGACCATCGGCTTGACATTGTTGCCCATGCCGATGCCGAGCAAGAATTCCAATCCGTAGCGGAAGGCCAGGAAATACGCGAACAGGCCGCCTCCGATGAACAGGCCGGCGGTTATCAGAACGAACGGTGCGGCCCAGCGCCGCTCCCGGCGGTAAAGACCGGGGGAGATGAACGCCCACACCTGGTAAACGATCCAAGGCGATGCTAGAAAGATGGAGCACAACAGCGGCAACTTCACCCAGATGATGGAGAAGCCTTCCATGGGCACGGTCATTACTAGTTGGGGCGGCTCCACATGCAGGTGCTTCAGAGCTTCCACCGCGGGATCGCTAATTACGGTCCAGAGATAGTTCGCGAACACAAGGCTGGCGACGAATGCCACCGCGAGTCCCATAAGGCAGCGGATGATGCGCATCCGCAGCTCGTCGAGGTGTTCCATGAACGACATGCGGAGCATGCCGTCTTCTTCTTCATCCTCGGCATCGCCGCCACCCGGCGTTAAAGGCGGGCCCTTGCCCGAACCGGTGAGCGTGGACAGGCCTCGCGTGAGGGCCGTGGTGGCGTTCGCGATGCCGGTTTCCAGCGCGGATTGTGGCGGAGAGGCGAGGCTTTCCCCGGACGGTGTTTCACCCGAGGGAGGCTTCGCCCCCTGTTTTTCGTCGTCCATGCGATCGTGTCTTAAACTGCTCTAGCTATTTACGGAGTGCTGGTCCGGAGAGAGCTGCGCGCCGGCATCGGAAGACGCGTGCGGCGGCGCGGCTGCGGGCGAATCGTGCTGCCCGTTGGTCCGCGGAACCGTTCCGTGAACGGCCGCCTCTTGCGAGACGGGGGTTTCAGCGCCCTGAGGTGCGGATGCGCTTACAGTGGATGGGATTGCAGGGGTAGTGGAGTCATGGGCATCGACGCCATAGGCGCCAGTGTCCCAATAAGGGGAATCGTACTGACTGGGCGAATCGGAATGGTTTGGAGAATCGTAGTGATTCTGGATATCGCTGGTAAAGCTGCGAGTGACTTCCTTAATGGATTCGTGTTCCTTTTCCAAATCTTGCATGTGGCCTGCGAACGTGGCTTTGAGCTCGCTTTGAGCTCGCCTGAACTCGGTGATCGCTTTTCCGATCGTCCGGCCCAACTCCGGCAACTTCTTGGGGCCGAAGAGAACCAAGGCGACCAGGAAGATAACGATCATCTCCTGTACACCTACGGGACCCATTTGTTACCTCCAGACTGTTCCATCATAGCAGGGGAACTGGAGTCGGGTGGCGATCACTCTTGTC
>JAYTVY010000188.1:0-4627 GCA_043743755.1 Bryobacterales bacterium
GCCGCAAGGCGTCGGCGGTCCAGCCAGCCCGCTGCTGAATCTGCCGGCGTCCGGCGTGACTCCCAGCAGCGTGGTGCCCAACTCCTTGAGTGAGCTGAACTCGATTGTCCCCACGCAAAGCAGCGCGTCGATTACCGGAACCTTGCCGCTGGCCACAGGCCCGGCAATTCCCCAGTTCGATCCGTCGCTGGTGGGACAGTTGAACTGGCAGCACCAGACTACGCCCGAATCCAATACTTCTATCGCGGGCGCGAACGCACTCACCGGACACAACTACTTCGGGAGCATCGGCGTGCAAAAGGGATTCGGTCTGGGGACCGAGGTAAGCACCTCATTCAACTCCACGTCGCAGTTTTCGAACTCGACTCGCAACACCTACAACCCTTTCACCGCCTCGAACTTCGGAGTGAATATTCTCCAGCCGCTGTTACGCGGCTTCGGTACGGGTGTAAACCGCCGCTTCATCCGGATCGCGCGCAACAACGAAAAGGTCTCGGATCTCATTTTTCGCCAGCAAGTGATTGGGACCGTGTCGGGTGTGATTCGGCTGTATTTCGACCTGGTGAGTTTTCAGGATGACGTGGAGGTGAAACGCCAGACGCTGGCGCTGGCGCAGCGGTTGTATGGCGACAACAAGGACAAAGTGGATCAGGGCACGCTAGCTCCTATTGAACTGGTGCGTGCCGCGGCCCAGGTGGCGGCCAGCCGCCAGGACCTGGCCAATTCGGAGGGCTTCGAGCTGCAGCAGGAGCTGCTGATAAAGACCATTTTGACGCGGCAGGGCACGGCCAATTCGAGTGTACGCGAGGCGCGCATCGTGCCGACTACTCCGATCGAAATTCCAGTTCGCGAGGACGTTACACCGGCGCCGGATCTTGTATCGGAAGCGTACCGAAACCGTCCCGAGCTGGAAGAAGGACGGCTGCAGATGGCCAACAGCGAGATCAGTTTGAAAGGATCGCGCAACGGCTTGCTGCCGCAGTTGGATGTGGTGGGCGCGGTGCAGAACAGCGGACTCGCCGGACAATTGAACCCTCTCAGCACTGCTACGAGCGTCCCCACCGATCCGGCTCTGATCGGAGGCTTCGGATCGTCAGTGGAGCAGATTTTGCGGCACAATTATCCCACCTACGGGATTGGCATCCAGTTGAATCTTCCCTTGAGAAATCGCGTGGCGCAAGGGGATTATGCGCGGGACCAGATGCAGCTCCGCCAGACCGAAGTACGCTTTCAGCAGCTCGCCAATCAGGTGCGGCTGGAGGTAGAAAGCGCGTTGATCGCGGTGCAGCGGTCGCGGGCCGCGTATGAGGCAGCCGTGGAGACCGCGAAGCTGCAGGAACAGTCGCTCCAGATCGAACTGGAGAAATACACTAACGGTGTTTCGACGAACTTTCTAGTGATGCAATACCAGAGCTATCTGGCGCAGGCCCGGTCCACGGAAGTGGCGTCGCGCAGCGTGTATGTGAAGGCGCGCACGGCGCTGGAGCGAGCGCTGGGACGAACGCTGGACAACCACAAGATCTCGATCGATGAAGTGTATCGCGGAAGAATCTCCACGCCTCCGGCGGTATTGCCGGCGGTGGAAAATCCAGGGGCGGCGCGTTTCTAGCTGGCGGCTACCAGCGGGCGGCCGCAGATTTCCTGAAGGATTTCGACCGGCGCGTTGCGGCGGTCCAGCAGGCTCTCGCGGGAGACAATGACGGTCTGCTCCAATGCGTAGCGTCCGGAGAGCACGGCGTGCGGGACAACGTCCGTGAAGCACATCCAGGTGGAATCGGGCGGGAATTCGAGGCGGTACTTGGGGCAATCGCGCTGGTAATCGGCGCTGTGCTTCAAGTAGTCATGAAAGCCCAGCATGAAGCGGTCATAAGGCGAGCGGTTCGCGGCGCCAACTCCCAGCGCTGCCAGCGCCGGCGCGACTCCGGCGCGAAGCCGGGCCAGCGGCGATTGCGACGACGCTGCGATTCCCGCAAGGCCGGCCGCCTCGGCGTGCTGTCGCGCGGCCTCGCCAAAGGCGTCAGATACCATCCACACGCGCGACTTTTCCAGGTTGATGTTGGTGAAGATGCGGAGGATGAGGTCGCCGCGCGTGGGTCGCGAGGGGAACGCATCTACATGCAGCAGATCATTGCGCTTGTTGGTGGGAAGGTCGCGGCCTTCTTCTTCCTGCGGGCGAAAGCTGGCGAAATCCACGCGCGCGTTCTGCATGTAACGCGGCACAAACTCGCCCAGAAACCGCAGGGCGTTCCGAGAGTAAGACTGGAGCGCGCCGCGAAGCGCATCGGAATCGGCGGCCTTATCAAAACCCGTGACGCGATTCCGCGCGGGGCGGTAAGCGATGTTCTTGTGATGCGCGCCCGCTACCTGAGCGGTCTTTCGCAGAGTCTCGCGATGGGATTCCGCGACCTCAAAGGGAGTCTTGGAAAAGAACAGGACCCGGCCCTCTTCGAGGTGCTGGTACCAGTGGGAGCGTGGTTCGAGAACGTCTACGGCTACGCACTGCATGATATTTTCGAGTGTACCAGCCGGCCCTTGACGTAGACGGCGTCGGGGTGCTCGACGCCGAAGAAGTAGCCTATTTCGCGGTAGTCGGCACAGTCGTGAATCACGAAATCCGCGCGTTTACCGGGCTCCAGCGAACCTGCTACGGCGCCGCGTCCCAGACTCCAGGCCGCATTGATGGTGGCTGCCACAATGGCCTCGGCGGCGCTCATCCGCATGTTGGTATTCGCCAGTGACAGGATCATGGGCATGGAAGTTACGGGCGATGTGCCGGGATTGAAGTCGGTGGCGAGCACCACGGCGAGCCCGGCATCGATCATGGCGCGGGCGTCTGGGAATCGATGAGAGCCCAGCGCGTAAACGGAGCCGGGCAATAGCACCGGTTGCACATGGGCGGCGCGAAGCGTGGCGATTCCGGCCGCGTCCAAATATTCGAGATGATCGGCGGTGGCCGCGCCGAGCTCGGCCGCCAGCTCCGCGCCGCCGGAGCGGGACAACTGGTCGGCGTGCAGACGCAGCCCGAGATTCAAAGCCTGTGCGCGAGTGAGGATGCGCCGGCTTTGCGCGACGCTGAACATTCCCGGCTCGCAGAAGACGTCGCAGTAGCGCGCCAGCTTTTCGCGCGCTACCAGCGGCAGCATTTCCTCGCACACCAGGCTGACGTATTCCTCGGGACGGCCAATGTATTCGTCGGGGATCTGATGAGCTCCCAGAAAGGTGGGGACGTATTCGATGGCGCTTGAGGCGTTGAGGCGGGCGATGACGCGCAGCAGCTTCAGTTCGCTTTCGATGGAGAGCCCGTAGCCGGATTTAGCCTCGATCAGCGTGGTTCCGTTACGCAGGAACCAGCGCGAGTAACGAGAGGCGGATTCGAGGAGATCGTCTTCCGCGGCCGCCCGAGTGCGCTGCACGGTGGAACGAATGCCGCCTCCCGCGTCCGAGATTTGCCGGTATGTGGCGCCTTCGGCGCGCAGGTCAAACTCACCGGAGCGATTCCCGGCAAACACCGGGTGCGTGTGCGCATCGACAAAACCGGGGAGCACGGCGCGGCCGCCTGCATCCACCACGGTGGTTTGAGAATCGATAAGCGGCTCGATTTCGGCGCGTGTGCCGGTTTTAACAATCTGGCCATCCCACACCAGCAGTGCGCCGTCTTCGACAATGCCCAGGTGGCGCATTTCGGCGCCGGCGCGGGGGCGCGGCGGCCCGGCCAGGGTCACCAGCTGCGAACAACCGACCAGCGCGAGGTTCAATCCGTCCTCCGGCCGAGGAGGCCTGACGCGAAGGAGAGCAGGCAGGCCGCGGCCGCGAGAATCGTGGTATCGGCGATGTCGCGGGTTGGATCTATCTCCACCAGATCGAGCACGCGCACGGAAGGATGCGCGCCGCAGAGCCGCGCTACGGCGCGCAATTCCCAGGGCGCGAATCCGCCGGGACGGGAGCCCGGAGCGGCCGGCGCGAAGGCGCGGTCAAGCACGTCGAGATCCAGGTCGACGTAGATGTTTTCGACGGACCCGGCGAGTTGATCGAGCGCGTCCCGCACAGTTTTCTTGAGACCTCGCGCATGGGCCTGCTCCTCGGTAATGACATGAATGCCCGCATCGCGGGCGAAGTGGAAGTAAGCTTGCGAGTTGGCGAAAGACTGGATGCCGATCTGCACGATATTCCGGGCGGGCAGGCCATCGGCCAGCAGCGCGCGCACGGGATTTCCGTTGGTGAGTCCGTCATCGAGATCGCGCAGGTCGAGGTGAGCGTCGAGAGTGAGCAGGCCGCTGGATTCGAAAGATCCCAGCCCGTGAACGCCGGCGCGCGTGATGCTGTTGTCGCCGCCCAAGAGAACCAGCGCTTCCGTGTTCCGCAGTGCGTCCGCCACGGCGGCGGAGAGCGGGGCGAAGGCTTGTTCGGGCGTGCTGCCTGAGAGATCGAGATCGCCGTAATCGTGCGCCGGGAGGTCGCGCAGGTCGCGATCGGTTTCTACGTCGTAGGTGCTGAAGCGGTGCAGGGCATCGCGGATGGCGCGAGGCGCCAGGTCGCAGCGGCCGGGCGTGATGGAGCCGAGCCGTAGGGGGGCGCCGAGGAGGCTTAGGGAGGCGGGGGGCTTGGGGAGGCCGGCCCCCCGGCCGGC
>JAYTVY010000189.1:0-4626 GCA_043743755.1 Bryobacterales bacterium
AATTGAGGACGCCCATCCTGCGCGCCCGCGCATACTCCGGCCAACAGCACGAAAATGGCTCGTAACTTCATTGCAAACTTCATTGTACGGGTATGTCGCACTCTCAACATTAGATGGATTTCATTGGAGCGCCCGCAACCTGGGCCCAGATGCTCGCGTTCAACAGACAGCAAGGAGTTTACCGATGCTTTCTTTCAAACGCGCTCTTCTCCCCGTGGTACTAGCGGCCGCTGCGTTGTCGGCATGCGGGCACGACTATTACGCTTATCGGATCGGCCCGCCTCCGCCGCCGCGAGTGGTCGGGGCCGTGGGCTTTGCGCCCGGTCCGGGATACGTTTGGGTAGACGGATTCTGGGATCTTCGAAGTTCCAACTGGGTCTGGGCCAATGGCTATTGGGCACGCCCCCCTTATGCGGGAGCGGTCTGGGTACGGCCGTATTGGGCCCCTTACCGGCGGTCCTATCGATTCCATCGCGGCGGCTGGCGGCGTTAGCGACTGTTGCCACCCGTCGCTCTGCGAGAATCAAGTGTGGCGGAACAGCACGACGCGGTCTTGATTCTTTCGTTCGGCGGGCCTGAGCGCACTGAAGACGTGCTCCCTTTTCTGGAGAACGTGACCCGCGGACGCGGTATCCCGCGCGAACGGCTGCTGGGAGTCGCCGAGCATTACTACCATTTCGGCGGCAAGAGTCCCATCAACGACCAAAATCGTCTGTTGATCGCCGCCCTTGAGAAGGAACTTGCGGAACACGGCCCCCAGCTCCCGGTTTACTGGGGGAATCGCAACTGGCATCCCCTGCTGGCCGACACTCTGCGTGAAATGGAGGCAGCCGGCGTGCGGCGCGCGCTGACGTTTGTCACGTCGGTATTCAGCTCCTATTCCGGATGCCGCCAGTATCTGGAGGATATCGAGAGCGCGCGTGCCGCCGTGGGCTCCGGATCTCCGGAAATTCACAAGCTAAGGACCTTCTACAACCATCCTGGATTCATCGAACCGATGGCCGAACGGGTCCGCGCCGCTCGAGCGGAGCTGCCCTCTAGCCGGCTCTTCTTCACCGCTCACAGCATCCCGCTCTCCATGGCCAGAACTTGCGGCTACGAGGGACAGCTGGAGGAAGCCTGCCGGCTGGTAGCCGAGCGCGCCGGCTGCCCGGATTGGCGGCTGGTGTATCAGAGCCGCAGCGGCGTTCCCGGCCAGCCGTGGCTTGAGCCCGACGTTCTGGACGCTCTTCGGGAGTGGCCTGCGGGCGCCGGCGTCATCCTGGCGCCCATCGGCTTCATCTCGGATCACATGGAAGTTCTGTATGACCTGGACACCGAAGCCCGGGAGTTGTGCGATCAAATCGGATTAAAGATGGTCCGCGCTGGAACGGTCGGCGTGCATCCGAAATTCATTTCCATGATTCGGGAGCTGATCAATGAGCGTATGGGGCGCGGGGAGCCTCGCGCTATCGGAAATTTCGGCCCCAGTCACGATGTTTGCGCGTTCGATTGCTGCCCGGCGCCCGCGCGTCGTCCTGCCTGATCTCTAGACCGGTTCAGCTCGGCGCGCAGCGATTCCTCGCCTCGCGCCATGGCCCAGCGGTGATTCCATTCAAAGACCGGTTTCATCAGGAACGATAGCCGGCGCAGGAGAGGTTTCTCGGCCAGGATCTTCCAGTCGTAGGTGATATTGGTGAAGGCGCCGTCTTGCGCGAATGTCCAGACGCCGCGCCCCACGAAATCGCCCCAGGCCTCCAGCGAAAATCCGTGCGGCCGGCGCGACTCGGTAACTCGAAAGCGCCAGCGCAAACGATAGGGCAGACGTCCCTTGGTGAGCAGCTCCACCACGCGGTCCACGCCATCTGTGCCGCCCGGCTCCAACTCGCGCACTTCCAGATAGACCGAAGGCCACCAGCGCACCAGCCCGAGCGGATCGCCCAGAATCGTGGACACCTCCTCCAGGGTCCCTTCCACGCGCCAGTGGGTGACGAAATGGTATTCGTTCGCACTCATGCGCGCCCGTCTTTCCTGGGAACGGCACTCTTATAGACCTCGCGTTTCGAAATCCCCCGCTGGCGCGCCACCACTTTCAAAGCTTCCATCCGGGGCGTCCCCCGCGCTATCAATTCGGCTACGGCCTCCTCGATGGGCCGATCGTCCTGAGCGGCCCGTGCTCCCTTTCCGATCATCAGCACGATCTCGCCTTTCACCACCGGCCTCTGGGCCAGCGCTGCGCGCAGCTCCGCCGCGGTCCCGTGCAAGAATTCCTCGTGGATTTTGGTCAACTCGCGCGCGATCACCAGCGGCCGGTCGCCCAGGACCTGCGCGATGTCTTCCAGCGCTTCGACGATGCGATGCGGTGTTTCAAAAAACACCAGCGTGCCCTCGGATCCCGCGGATGCCTCCAGGGCCTTTCTGCGCTGACCCGCCTTCGGAGGCAGGAAACCACAGAAGAGAAACGAGTCGGTGGGGAGTCCGGATGCGCTCAGCGCGGCAAGAATCGCGGACGCGCCGGGAATCGGGGACACCGGAATGCCACGCGCGCGCGCCTGGGCCACCAATCGAAATCCCGGGTCGGCGATCAGCGGCGTGCCCGCATCGGAAACCAGCGCCACGTTTCGTCCGGCCTCCAACTCGCCGATCAGTTCCTCGGATCTCGGACGCTCATTATGGTCGTGATAGCTGACCAGGGGCTTATGTATCCCGTAATGCTCCAGGAGCTTCCGCGTCTGTCGGGTATCCTCGCAGGCGATCAGGTCAGCCTGGCGCAAGATTCGCACCGCCCGAAAGGTGATGTCCTCCAGGTTGCCGATGGGCGTCGCCACTACGTAAAGAGTTCCAGTCACTTGAGTCGCACTCACCCCACAGACTACGATAAATCTTGACCCGCGGCGAAAGTGGAAGCGTTTCGACACCCGGCATTTACGTCTGGGAGGTGCCGGGAAAGTCCGTTTCCATCCATCTCAGTCTCGAAGTTGTGGACCGGCTGCTGCAGGACAGCATGCGCGGTTTCGGATCCGTTCCCAAGCGTGGGGCGGAAGTAGGCGGGGTGCTGCTGGGCTCGCTGGAGTCCGCCGATGGGCCGCGCGTGCGAGTGGACGATTACGAGCTGGTACCCATCGAGTACAAGCGCGGGCCCTCGTATCTGCTTTCCGAAGTCGACACCGAGGCCTTCACCGAAGTGATGACTCGCCTGCGCTCCCGCACTGAACTGACGCCGGTCGGATTTTTTCGAAGCCAGACTCGCGATGCGGCGGGGCTCACGCCGGAAGATCTGGATCTGCTGGCGCGCTTCCTTCCGGCGCCTGAAACCGTGGTGCTGCTGATCAAGCCATATGCCACCCGCGTCAGCACCGCCGGCTTTTACTTCCAGGAGAACGGCCGCTACCAGGACGGCGCGCCGCTGGTCGAGTTTCCGCTGCGGCGCAGAGAGCTCGCGCCCGACGATCCGGGAAAGGCGCCCGAGCGCGAAGAGCAGCGCGGTCCTCGTGCCGTAGCGCCGCGCCGGTCCAATGCGGACGCTGCGCCGCCCGAGGCCCGGACCAGCGTTCCCTACCCCGATGTACAGCCACCCCGGCCGCGCTGGATCTGGTTCCCGCTGTCGTTCATTTTTCTGCTTCTCGGCGTGCTGCTGGGATTCCTGGCCGCCTCCACGATGCGGCCCACCACGCCGCCGGGCGACCCTTATTCGCTGGTGCTCAATGCCGACAAATCCGGCGACAATCTCCACATCAAGTGGGACCGCCAGGCACCCGCGATTCGTACCGCCCAGAAGGGCATTCTCAGCATCGAGGACGGAGCCTTCAGCAAGACCGTGGACCTGGATGCCAGCCAGCTCCAGACCGGCAGCGTGGTCTATCATCACAACTCAAACCGCGTGCGCTTCCGTTTGGAAGTTTTCCCCCGTGACCGCAACAGCCTGTCGGAAACCCACGAGTGGAGCGGACAGTAATCCCGCTACGGCTGCCATACGGGCAAAGGCGAGATGCCATCCCGGGCTTCCACCCGCATCACCACCCGAGTGCGCAGCGCATCCACTTCCGCCCGCACGCAAAGTCCCGGATGAATCTCCCCCGCCGCCAGCATGGACGCCAGCGGTTGTATGATTTGTCGGTGCAGCGTGCGCTTCAGCTCGCGGGCGCCATACTCGTCGCTAGTCCCCAGCCGCAGCAACAGGCGGCGTGTCGCCAGCGAAATCTCGAGACGAAAGCTGCGGGGCCCCAGCCTGCGGTCCAGATGCTCCTGCAAGTCCAGCAGATTATGATCCAGGATCGCCGCCAGAGCGGCCGCTTCCAGCGGCTGGTAGGTGATCACCGAGTCTATGCGGTTCACGAACTCCGGAGTGAACTTCTTCCTCACCGCCGACAATCCGACATTCTCCAGTTTCTGCTTGCGGTTCGCCGCCTCTCTCGGAACCAGGGCTTCAAATCCAAAATCGGGATGCATCTCGCGCCGGATATTGCGGGCTCCCAGATTACTGGTCATGAAAATCAGGGCCTTCTCGAAATTCACCGTGGTATTATCGCCCAGCCTCAACACGGCCTTATCCAGGATCCCCAGCAAGAGCCTGGTCATTGAAGGAGCGGCTTTCTCGATTTCATCCAGCAGCACCAGCGTCAGATCGTTTCCCTCGCTGGCCGCGGC
>JAYTVY010000190.1:0-3271 GCA_043743755.1 Bryobacterales bacterium
GCCGCGGACGACAGGAACAAGCGGGTTAACCGTCCCATACGGAATACCAGGTTGCGCCGGCCATCAATCTTGCGCCACAACGCGGGCATGAACTCCGGACTGGCCTCGGGGTCGGGGACAGCGTGCCGGTAGGCGGCCAGCATCGAGTCCAGTTCCCGATTCAGATTGTCCATAACATGTTGCCTTTCACCATTCTACCCTTACTCGCCTTAACCGGTGCCGGCCAGCTTCGATTCACTCTTGCGCGAAGCCTCAAAGGCTTTGAGCACGCGCTGGCGGGCCCGGAAGAGCCTCACCTTCAACGCATTTTCACTGACCCGGTAAATCGGTTCCAGCTCCTTCAACGAAAGACCTTCTACTTCTTTCAACGTCAGCAGAATGCGATCCTCATCCGAGACGCCTTCTAAAAGATCATGCACCGTTTCCCTTACCTGCGAACGGCGCCGCTGCTCGGCATCGAACTTTCCACCCGCGGCCGCATCGGCCAGCATCACTTGCTGCTCGGACAAATCCGCCATGCGGGATTCGTTGCGCCGCCGCTGCCGCCGCAGATAATCGTACGACGCGTTCACCGTCAAGCGGTATAGCCAAGGTTCAAAGACCTCCGGCGTGCGCAACTGGTCCAGCGAAAAAAACAGTCTGAGGAAGACCTCCTGGCCTACATCCTCAACATCTTCCGGACGCCCGATCAGCCGGGCGATGGTTCCCAGTATCCGTTTGCGATACGCGACCACGACGCGATTGAATGCCGCATCGTCGCCGCTCTGCGCTTTTTGAATTTCCTCGAAATCCACCAGCATCGGAAGCCAATGAGCCGGCGGAATCCGTCAAGCAGATAAGGCGTACCGGCAAACTACGAGGTTACAAGGGCTTGAGTGCAATTGCAAAGGGATTAGACCCAGAACAGCGTCCGATTTTGGGCGCGTGATAGAATCACTTTAGCCCTTTCCCTCCATGGACTTCCTAGCAGGTTTGAACCCACAGCAGAAGGAGGCCGTGTGCCATGTGGAAGGCCCGCTGCTGCTGCTGGCTGGGGCGGGAAGCGGCAAAACGCGGGTGATCACGCACCGTATGGCGCACCTGATGGACGCGCACCACGTGCCGGGGCCATCGATTCTGGCAGTCACTTTCACCAACAAGGCCGCGGATGAGATGCGCCAGCGAGTGCACCGTCTGGCAGGGGCCGGAGGGCACGGATCCGCGCCCCTGGTGGCTACGTTTCACTCGTTCTGTGTCCGGCTGCTGCGGCGCGACGGGGAGCGCCTGGCGGATCTGCGGCCGGGCTTCAACCGGAACTTCACGATCTATGACGATGACGACCAGGTGTCGCTGCTGAAGTCGATTTACAAGACGCTGGGCCTGGACGACAAATTCATGGCGTATCGCGGCATGAGCTCGTGGATCAGCCAGAACAAGAGCCGCCAGAAAGGGCCCAGCGAAGTACACGGAGAGAGCTCGGATCCGCAGCTGGAGCGGATGGCGGTGATTTATGACCGCTACGAGGAGCGGCTGCGGCAGGCCAATGCGCTGGATTTCGACGATTTGCTGCTGGAGCCGGTGCGGCTGCTGGCTCACGACGCCGAACTGCGGCTGGCGTACAACCGGCGCTTCGAGTTTTTGATGATCGACGAATATCAGGACACGAACCGGACCCAGTATGAATTGATGCGGCTGCTTACCCAGGAACACAAGAACGTGTGCGTGGTGGGGGACGAGGATCAATCCATTTACGGCTGGCGGGGGGCGGACATCCGCAACATCCTGGACTTCGAGAAGGACTATCCGAACGCAGCGGTGATACGTCTGGAGCAGAATTACCGCTCGACGAAGAACATCCTGGAAGCGGCCAGCGCGCTGGTGGCTCACAATACGGAGCGCAAGGGCAAGTGGCTGTGGACCGATTCGGGCGAGGGCGAGAAGGTGTCGCTGTATCAAGCGCCGGACGGCGAGAATGAGGCGCTGTTCATCGCCGACACGATCGACCGCATCCTGGGAGGGAACGCGCGCGAGCGAGTGGCGGTGCTGTATCGCACCAATTCCCAGAGCCGCCAGATTGAAGAAGCATTGCGGCGGTACGGGCGGAAATATATTGTGGTGGGGGGCTTCAGCTTCTATCAACGGGCGGAAGTGAAAGACGCGCTGGCTTACCTGAAAGTACTGGCGAGCCCGCAGGACGGTTTGAGCCTGCTGCGGATCGTCAATACGCCGGCGCGCGGCATCGGCAAGACCACCGTGGAGCAGATGGAGCAGTATGCCGGGGAGCATCAGTTGAGCTTGTGGCAAGCCATGGAGCGGATGCTGGAAGAGCGGGTGTTCCCGGCACGCGCGGATGCGGCGCTGCGGGGCTTTGAACGGATGATGGGCGAGCTTTCCGAAAGCTCCGGAGAGCAGCCGCTGCACGACGTGATTCGCTCCGTGCTGGAGCGCACCGGCTACCGCGCGATGCTGGCGTCGGACAATTCGCCGGAATCGGAATCGCGGCTGGCGAATCTGGATGAATTGATGACGGCCGCGGCGGAGGCCGCCGAGCGCGGCGAGACGCTGAACGATTTTCTGGATCACGCGGCGCTGGTTTCCGACAGCGACAATCTGGATGAGCGCGCGCAGATTTCCCTGCTCACCATGCACAATGCTAAAGGTCTGGAATTCCCGGTGGTCTTCATCGCCGGTCTGGAGGAAGGCCTGTTCCCGCATACCCGGTCACTCGATTCCGAGGCGGCCATGGAAGAAGAGCGGCGGCTGTGTTATGTCGGGATGACCCGGGCGGAGCAGAAGCTTTATCTATCCTGGGCGCGCTCGCGGCGCAAGTACGGCAACAGCGCTCCGGAACCCTGCAAGCCGTCGCGGTTCCTCAGCGAGATTCCCCCGGAGCGGATCCATCGGATGGGTCGCGAGCGGGCCGAGCCGCAGCTGGATTTGTATAGCGAGCGGCAGCAGGTGCGGGAGACCGTACGCAAGAACTTGTATACTGGCAAGACTTACAATTCGGTGGAGAATATCCATCAGTACTTCGCCGAGCGCGGAGGAACAGCGGCTCCGGCGGCTGCGAGCCCGGCGGCTCAACCGGCGGCACAGGCTCCGGTGATCCGGCCCGCGACGAAGAAAGCCATGGGGCCGGGAAGCATCGTGCGGCATCCCAAGTATGGCCGGGGGCGGGTGCTGCGCCGCGAAGGGGACGGCGATGACGCTAAACTGACAGTTGAGTTTCACGGTTACGGTTTAAAGAAGTTGATTCAAAAATTCTCAGGAATCCAGGAAGAATGAACACAAA
>JAYTVY010000191.1:0-1579 GCA_043743755.1 Bryobacterales bacterium
GCAGCGCCATCAACAGCGGCGGCGCGCCGGCCGCCAGCCCCGCCGCCAGGAATCCCGGATACAGCGCCGTCACGTGGGCCGTCATGCTGGCGAAACCGTAATGCACGTACAGGTAGCTCACCGTCAGCACCGCGGCGGCCAGCGGCCACTGCCAGCCGGCCATGTGCGCGAATACACTCCCCGAGATCACCTTGATGGTTCCCGTATCCAGCAGCGCGTCGGCCATCATGATGAGGGGGGCGAACCAGATCAGCGCATCCCACGCCTTGGTTTCGTGCAGCAGATCGTCCCAGGTGAGCACGCCGCAAAGCAGGATCGCGGAGACGCCCGCCAGGGCCACAAACGCGTTGTGCAAACCGTGCCAGGGCGAAGTGATCCAGCCGGCCATCACGCCCAGCAGAATCGCCACTAGCCAGCGTTCGCGGCTGTTCAGCGGTCCCATGCGGGCGAGTTCGTTCACCGCCAGGCGCTGCGCCGCCCGCGTATCTTTTATTTCCGGAGGATTCAATCGGTAAATCGCGTAGGGAACGATAATGAGCGAGAGCAGCCCGGGCACGCACGCCGCCAGCGCCCACTGCGTCCAGTTCAAATCGACGCGCGCGATCTTGCGTGCGAAGTCCGCGATCAGCGGATTCGACGCCATCCCCGTGAGGAACATCGCCGAAGCGGTGTAGGTAGCGTGAAAGCCCACCAGCGTGAGAAATGCTCCGATGCGTCCGGCCGTGGGGCCGGGCTCGGATTCAAACACTTGCGACAGGCTGCGCGTGATGGGATAGACGATGCCGCCGCCGCGCGCGGTGTCGGATGGAATGAACGGCGCCAGGGCCACGTCGGCGGCCGCTACCGAATAGCCCAGCGTGAGCGCGCTGTATCCGAATCGCCCGATGAACATATACGCGATTCGCATGCCGAATCCAGTCGCCGTAACGGATCGCGCAAATAGAAACGCCGTGAAAATCAGCCATACGGTTGGGTTGCTGAAGCCGGAGAGCACTCTGGCTCCGGGAAGAGTTCCCGTAAGCACCAGGGTGGTCATGGCCAGCAACACACTCGCGCCCATCGGCAGCGGCTGCGCCACCAGCGCAATAATGGTGGCCGCGAAAATGGCCAGCAGATGCCGCTGATCCGGATTCAGGCCCGGGACAGGTAGAAAATAGATCAGGAGTCCTGGCGTCAGCACCACCGTCCAGCGCCAAATTGTCTGACCAGCAGCCAAGCTGTCAGAGTAGCGCAGCGCCGTGGCGCATGCTACGCCGGCCGCTGTCGGTTTACAATAGAAAATTCACCAAGGAGATCCCCATGGCCCTCACTCGTACCGCAACCGCCGCCTCCGTTTTCCTGGCTCTAGCTGGGCTCGTCCTCGCCGAAAACAACGCGCCGCCCACGGCCAAGCGCGCGGAGCATCGCGAAGTCCGCCACGGCGCCACGGTCATTGACAACTACTATTGGCTGCGCGACAAGTCCAATCCCGAAGTCATCCAATACCTTGAAGCCGAGAATGCCTACACCGAGTCCCTTACCAAGGACCTGAAGCCTTTTGAGGACGCGCTTTACAAGGAAATGCTCGGCCGCATCAAGC
>JAYTVY010000192.1:0-6540 GCA_043743755.1 Bryobacterales bacterium
ATCAGCAGCGACCGGTATTGTTGCGCGGTGAGTCCGGGCCGAGCCGCCTTCACCAGCGCCGCCGCGCCGGCGGTCATGGGCGATGAGAAACTGGTCCCGCTCTCCACCACGAAGCCCGACCCGTTGGTGGCGGTGTAGATGGTATCGCCGATCCCCAGCAAATCCGGCTTGATCCCGCCGTCGGTATTCGGCCCGCGGCTTGAAAACGCGCTGATCTGGTTCGCCGGCACGCCGATCGCCTGCAGCGAAAAATCGAGCGTCGCACCGACCGCCCCGCTGCCGATCTGCTGCTTCGCCGCGATCCCGTTCGCGTAGCTCACCATCGCCGCCGGAAGCGTTGCTGCCCCCACCGCCATCACAATCGCGTCCGGCCTTGCGGCGTCCGTGTAAATCAGCGCGGCCACGGCCCCGGCGCGCGCCACATTATTGATTTTGTCTTCGAAAAGGCACACGCCGCGCAGCACCAGCGCGATGGATCCGGCCAGACTCCCGTCGGGCAAGGCGCCGCAAGCCATTCCGTTCGAATCGAGCGGCGCGACATCGGCCAGGGGCGCGCTGATCGGCGAAGACGAATTCTTCCCGTTGCCCGGAATCGCCAGCACCGGAGGTCCGTCGCCCAGCTTCTCGGAACCACCGAAAATCCGGTCGTTCAAAGCGCTTCCCACCGTGATCGCGCTGGGCGAAGTGCCGGGTGAAGAAATGGTATTCAGATCCGATCCTTCGTTGCCCGCCGCGATGGTGACTATGGCTCCCAGCGCCACCGCGTTCTCCACGGCTTCCACCAGCGGATCGTCGCCCGGCCGAGTCGCGGGGATTCCGCCCAGGCTCAGGTTGAGCACGTCCATTCCATCCGCCACCGCGTCGTCAATCGCCAGCAGGATCAAGTCGATCGGCGCGCCCGAATTTGGGTCCGGAAACACTTTGTAATTTCCGAGGTATGCCTTCGGGGCGACTCCGGTGATGGGACCGTACGGCCCAGTCACGGCGCCGCCCGCGGCCGTCATTGCCACGCCGGTGCCGTGCCCTTCCACGTCCAGCGCCGGCGGTCCATCCCCAACCGCTGTTTCGGTATACGCCCTGGCGACGATGATTCGCCCGTTCGTGTACATCAAATCGCTGTCTTTATTGGTTCTCGGAAAACCGTCCGGCATCGGCAGCGAAGCATCTTGAAACGCCGGATGGCTGGAATCGATCCCGGTATCGATAATGGCGATCCTCACGCCCAAACCCGCCTGATCTTGCCCACCGATCAGATTCCACGCCTCCGGAACGTGCACCAGCGGCAGCGCATGATCCAGTGACCGGTGGTACAGCCGCACCTCGTGCACGTGCCGCACTCCCGGCATGCTCCGAAGGCTCGCCGCTTTCTCCGGCGCGATTCGGACCAGCAAGGCGTGCGCCACCGCGCGCGTGCTGCCCCACACCTCGCCGCCTTCCCGTTCGATCGCCTCGCGTGCGGTTCCTTGCTGCCGCGTCATGCCGGCAACCCGCGCGGGCCGGCCCTGCAGTTCCACGATGTAGCGCCCGGGAACCACCTGAGCGCGCAGTGAGATGCCCGCCGCGAGCATCAGGAGAAAAAGGATGGAATTTCGCTG
This sequence comes from Bryobacterales bacterium, assembly GCA_043743755.1. Taxonomy (GTDB): domain Bacteria; phylum Acidobacteriota; class Terriglobia; order Bryobacterales; family Bryobacteraceae; genus JALYHQ01. The sequence goes on from JAYTVY010000192.1 coordinate 1,596, forward strand.
CATGCTGCTACTGTATGTATTGTAATAACACCCGCAACGGTCGAAATGTTGCAATTGTCAAGGCAAAGTAGAAATGTCCTAATCCCAGCAAAGTAGAAATGTCCTGTTTAGAGGGATGGTTCTGGGGTTGGATGATAGGGTGAATAAGTCCGCGAGGGGTCGCGCCCGAGCGGATACCCAAGGCCGATGCGACGGGCTGGCTCCGTGACTGATCGGCAGAGCGAGAACCCTCGAGTCGATCTCGGGGGTTTTGCTTTGGGCCTATCAGGGTGGTGAAGCCCCCGAGCGGAGGCCTTGGGTAAGTAAACGCGAAGACCGCCGGGCTGCCTTTGCCCGGCGATCCTTTTTCTTTCCGGTTGGTCCGGCGTTCAGCTCCTTGCATTAGAGATCCGGATCGCCTTTCTCAAGGAAGGGGAGGGGCGCTTCCAAAAGTCGTCCATCCATTTGCTCTTTGCGGCCGCCTGGTTCGGCTTCGAAGCCTTTTGCGCAATAACTGCCGGGGCCGCCGTCTTGGGCGCCGGCTGACGTTCTACGATTTCCACATAGTGGTCCTCGAAACGGACAGCGATCTCGCCGTTGCGGCGCGCCTCGACGCGTACCTGGGATCCCCGCATGCGCGGCCGAATGTCCTGGCGCACGATCTGAAAAACCTTGCTCTCATGCCGGAAGCTGTAGTCGCTGGTGACTGAACGGTGTTGCACCTCCGACAGAATCGCCGCCAAGTCATGTTGCTTTGCCAACGGCCTGTGCGCATTGTCGGCGCAGGCTGCCACGACCGTAAACCTGGCTTCCCATTCGGGGAGATATTCCCTCTCCAGGTAGTCGTTGGCCTCTTCTAAAGTCTTTGCTCCAGCTACGCGCAAGCCCTTCACCAGGCGGTCCTGTGCCGTCTGAAAACTGCGCTCCACGCGCCCCTTCGCTTGGGGCGACTGCGCGGCTATCCAGCCAATCCCCAGTTCGCCCAGCGCCCGGCCGATCTGGGTGGGCGGCAGCGCTTCCTCACGCAGCGGATGGTTCTTCTTCGGCGTCGTGACAAAGATGCTGGCCTTATCGGTGTAGAACTCCAGCGGCCGCTCGAAGCGTTGCAAATACGCCTCCAGAACAGCCATGTTCTGGGCCGTCGAATCGCTCCGCACAAACCGCGCAAACAACCGGCTGCTGGCATCGTCGATCATTTTGATCAGATAGATTCTCTCGCCGCGCCCTTCCAGCCAGTCATGGGTGCTGGTGTCCCACTGCACCAGCTCGCCAAATCGTTCCCGGCGCGCCCGCCATACATGGATTTCGGCCACCCGTTGTTTCCGGGCTCGCCACAGCCCCGCTTCCCGCATCCACTTCCGCACCGTCTCCTTGCTCACTTTTATCTGGTGTTTCTTCTCCAGGTACTCTCCAGCCAGCGTCGGCCCGAAGCCTTTATAGACGCTCGCGCTCAGGATCTCCACCGCCCGCCCCTTGTCCTGCTCTTTGATCTTGCGGTTGGAGCGCCCGCGCAACCCGTGCAAGACTGCCTTGTCGCCCACTTCCCGCAGCTTGGCCAGCAACCGCCGCACCTGCCGTTCGCTGATCTGCAGCTCCTCGGCTGCCTGCCGCTGCGTCATCTTCTTCTGCTTCGCCTTCTTTAGCGCCACCAATCGGTCCCGGTCGGCCTGCGTCATGAGTAGTTGTCCTGGGTTTGGCAACTCCCAGCGTCCACCCTGTCAATAGGACATTTCTACTTTGCCCAATTAGGACATTCTCATTTTGCCGCGACAGTCGAAATGTTGCAATTCGACAATGAGGGGCAGAAATGTTACCATAAGTAAAAGAGGCACTACAAGTCCCCCCATGGCAATAAAAACTGCTTTCAATCAAGGTGGTCAGATCGAGCACGCCAAGTACGGCTTGGGTTCCGTGCTTTCCTGCACGGAAGAGCACGTTGTGATCAAGTTCGACGACCACGGCGAAAAGAAATTCGTTCTCTCCATCGCGTTGCCCGCGCTCAAGAAGAGCGACCGGACTCCGCCGGTAGAGAAAAAGCGCGCAACTCGCAAAAAAGCCCCAGTAGCCGCCGCCGCTCACTAACCGAAGAACCTCTATCCCATGGCAGCCTTGCGGTGCGAGTAGCGCCGCGAGAAACGTGGCTGCTTGGTGGGCGTCTATAACCAGGCACTCTCCTCCCCTGCATGTCCCGGCGAAAAAAGGGCTGGCTGATCGGAACGGCGGCCGCGCTGCTGAGTTTTGGCGTGGCGGTATGGGTGGCTGTATCCGAAATCTCGAAGCGTTTCGAGCCACTGATCCGGGAGCAGGCCATCCGGTACTTGCGCGGCCGGTTCCAGAGCGACGTTGACCTGGCGGCGCTGCACGTCCACTGGCCCAAGATGTCGGCGCTGAACATTCTGCGTACGCGCGGGCGAGGCTACAAAGTTGTCGTGGAAGGCGAAGGCCTGGCGCTGCGCTTCGGCGGCGCGCGCGACGTGCCGCCGTTGTTCGTTATCCGCAAGGTCCAGTTCCTGGTGGATCTGGGAACGCTCAGCGATGAGCGCAAGCCGGTGGAGGACGTTTGGATTGAAGGAATGCAGATCACGATCCCTCGGAAAGGGGAGCGTCCTCATCTGCCTGTGGAGAAGGGCGATCAGTTTCACGTAATCATCAAGGATGTCCGGATCGGCGATGCGCAGTTGGTGATTCTTCCGCGCGATTCCGGCAAGGCGCCGCTCAAGTTCCAGATCCAGCATCTTACTCTGAAGTCCAACGGCCTGGACGGTCCCATGAATTACGAAGGAGCGCTCACCATCCCCAAGCCGCTGGGACTGGTCCAGAGCCGCGGGACCTTTGGACCGTGGGCGGCGAGCGATCCGGGCGAAACGCCGCTGGCCGGCGGCTACACGTTCGACAAGGCGGATCTGGGTGTCTTCAACGCCATCGCGGGCACGCTAAATTCGTCGGGCAAGTTCGACGGAACGCTTGGCTCGGTGCATGCGAACGGCGAAGCGTGGGTGCCGGACTTCCGGCTGAAGGCGGTGGGCAATCGGGTTCCGCTCTTCACTCGATTCGAGGTGGAGGTGGATGGGACCAACGGCGACACAATCCTCAAGCCGGTGACCGCGCGGCTCGGCAAGACGTCGTTCACTACCACCGGCGCGGTGATCCGGCATGAAGAGCAGCGGCGTCACGCGATCAATCTGAAGGTGAACATGCCGGACGGCGATTTGCGCGACCTGCTGCGACTTTCGACGAAAAAGGCGCCATTCATGGTGGGCCGGATCAAGCTGAACACCACCATCGGAATTCCTCCGTTCAGTGGACCTGTCAGAGAAAAGCTGATGCTGAATGGCCGTTTTGAAGTTCGCGACGCCCGCTTTATGGGCGCCAGCATTCAAGGGCAAGTGGATCAGCTAAGCCGCCGGGGGCAGGGGCAGCCGAAGAACGAAGAGATCGAGCAGGTGCTCTCGAACATGCAAGGCGCATTCCGGCTGGAGAACGAGGTGATGACCTTCCAGTCGCTTTCCTTCGGAGTGCCCGGCGCGGAAGTCGGCCTGGCGGGCGTCTACGACATGGATAAGGACACGCTGGATTTCCATGGCGCGCTGAAGCTGGACGCCAAAGTCTCACAAACGATGAGCGGCTGGAAGCGCTGGGCGCTGAAACCGGTGGATCCCTTTTTTGCGAAGAACGGAGCCGGAACCTACCTGAAGATTCAGGTGGTGGGAACTTCACGCCAGCCGAAGTTCGGCCGCGATCGCGAAGGGAAGTAGCGCAGGCGGTGCGGAACGCTTGCTGACGGGTCCGTGAAATAATCCACGTGCCTGGATCGACTGCCGCTTTCAGAGCCGCGACCGTAAGGGAGCGCCACGGGCCTCCGGAATTACGTACGCTTGCTGACGCGCGCGGCTCGGTGCGATGCGCGCCGGGTTAACGGAAGTCGCTCTGGAGCTGATCGAGGGCGGCCGAACCTGGGCACAGCTTCTCAAATGGCAGGCTTGACAGCGCCGTATCCACGGTGTTGTTCATCTCATGGACGTCGCCGACGCTCTCATCGATGTACAGAAGCCCCGTTACCACTTCACCCTTGCCCTGCCGCTCGTGCAAGTAGTTATACACCGCACCGCGGTCCGTCGGATCGTATCCCTTGGGCACAGCGGTGAACTTGACTACGCTGCCGTCATGCATGGTGACGCTGGTGGCGCCGTTGGTGGAGATCTGCGCCAGAATTTCCAGGGCGGGCGGGACGAAATCGGTCTCGGTGGCCTTCAGCTCATGCTCGCGGGTGTACAGGTAGCTCTTGGTGGATCCGGCATGATCGTTGAATGTGACACACGGTGAGATCACGTCCACCAGGGCGAATCCGCGGTGAGCCAGCGCGGCTTTCAGTATGGGAACCAGTTGTTCCTTGTCTCCCGAAAAGCTGCGCGCAATAAAGGTAGCTCCGATGCTCAAGCCGAGGCTCACGGGATCGATGGGCGACATGCGATTGGGCTCGCCGCGCTTGCTCTTCGATCCGATATCCGCCGACGCCGAGAACTGTCCCTTGGTGAGACCATACACCCCGTTGTTTTCGATGATGTAGAGCATCCGCAGATTGCGGCGGATGGCGTGGCACAGGTGGCCGAGGCCAATGGACAGTGAATCGCCGTCGCCGCTGACGCCGATATAGGTGAGTTCGCGGTTGGCCGCATTGGCGCCGGTGGTGATGGCCGGCATGCGCCCGTGCGCCGAGTTGAATCCATGGGCATCGTTGACGAAATAGGCGGGTGTCTTCGAGGAACAACCGATCCCGCTCATTTTGGCGATGCGGTGCGGCGGAGTGGAGAGTTCCCACAGTGCCCGGACGATGGCGGCGGTGATGGAATCATGCCCGCAGCCCGCGCAGAGCGTGGACATGGACCCTTCGTAATCGCGGATGGTCAGGCCGAGATCGTTCTTCCGCAGGCTGGGATGGGCCGCGATGGGTTTAGCGATGGACGGC
>JAYTVY010000193.1:0-2953 GCA_043743755.1 Bryobacterales bacterium
CCGCCGGGCCCGCACGGAGAGTCGTTGGCCAGCTTGATCGCCTCCTTCTCGTCCTTGAAGCGGAAGACGAGCGCCACCGGACCGACCATCGGGCCTGAAGTTCAAGGCCAACTGCTCGGCTGAGAAATAATTCAGGCGGAGAGACGTTATCGCGAGCGGTAGAATGGGCGCTTGAGTCAAACGGCACTGTTCGAATTCCACACGGCCCGTCCGTCGCGTCCGGTGTATTGCCATCAGGAGTTCCTGGACAAATTGTCCGCGCGGCGGAACGAGCCGGTGGGGAAGCGCACGGCCCTGCTGATGCAGAGGATGGCCGTGGACATCGCGCGGCTGCACTACAAAGGAACGACGGGCGTCAATCGCGGCTGGCGGCGTTCGCGCCTGGGCGGAGGCTCGGGATCGCATTTCTATGCCTGGTGGGCGCCCGTAGGCGCGACTCCGGTCGAACACGATCCTGCGTTCAAGGCTCAGAAGGACGCCGTGTTTCTCCGTGACATACGTCATCACGACGATCACGCGCCGCTGGTGGCGGGGAGTCTCGTGTCGGACTACCTGCCGATGAGCGTCCCGGACCTGCGCGGCGACGAATACGCTCCGGAACCCTGGACCCAATCGCAGTTGCGCTTCGCGCGGAGCCACGCGACTGCCAGAATTCTCAAGGGCCATCCGGGCTCGGGAAAAACCACAGCGCTGTTGTACGCCGCCGACGCCACGCAGGCCGAGCGGGTCCTGTGCCTGACGTTTTCAGCGGACCTGGCCGCGCTCGCACGCGACTACTTCGACCGGTTTTGTTCGAATGCGCGGACGTTCACTGTGTTCCCGTATCCCGATTTTCTGCGGCAGCTGGCGGGCAAGGGTACCGATACGGATGGGGACGCGGGGCGCACGGCGTTTCGGCGCGATCTGATGAACTATCAGCGCTCGCTGGGAGCTTGGGCTTCGAATCTGGACCAGCTTTATGACGAGATGCACGCGCATCTGGTGGGTGCGGCACTGCCCGAAAAACTGGGACGGTATGCCAAAGCGGAGCAAGTGCGCTTACCGGATGCGGCGTATCTGGCGCAGCGCACGCGTTATCTGGGAGCGGCCGCTAACAGTGTGATTGAAGCCGCGCACCGGCTAGAACGTCCCGGTGAAGCGCCGCTGGCCGATCGCTATTTTCCGGCCCTCGCGCTGGCGTGGAGGGTGGCCCAAGCGCTGCACACTCATCAGGTGGATACCGCGCTTGTGGACTATGGGTGCATCGCCGTCGATGAGGTCCAGGACCTGACGCCGCTGGAGGCGTTCGTGGTGCTGTCGCTGGTGCGGCGTGCGGGCGCGGAACGCGGAGCGTGCACGCTGCTTCTGGCCGGCGACGAAGCGCAAACGGTTCGTCCCACGGATTTCGAATGGGCCTGGCTGAGCGACATGCTGCATGCCGCCCTAGGCCAGGTTCAGGAGTTCAAGCTGCCGGTGAATCTGCGCAGCCCGCGCCGGATCGCCGACGTGGTGAATCGCGCGTGGGATCTGTACGACTACCTGCACAAGCAGGACCGCCCGTCCGGCACGGGTTATGCGGAAATCGACGATGACTCGCCGGATCAGATTCTGTATGCGGCTTTGCCGCCGGTGGAGCTTCCCGTACTGCTGACGGAGCTGGGCCGGCGGGAAGGGCTGGCGCTGATTGCGTTCGATAAGACGAATCTGCCGCCGGAGTCGCTGCCGTTCGTGCTTTCACCGACGGAGGCCAAGGGGTTGGACTTTCATTCGGTGTGCATCGTCAACGGCGGCGCGCTGCTGCGCAGCGTTTCGGGAGAACGGGCGCATACCGGGATCAACGCTCCGGCCACGGCGCTGGCCAAGCGTTTGGCCATCGATCAACTGCGTGTGGCGGTTTCGCGTCCCGCGGAACGCCTGCTGTGGGTGGACACGGCTCCCGATCCGGAGACCGTCAAGCAGGTGAGCTGGCTGCTTCGCGCCACCGGCGAGCTGGGTCTTCGGCCCGTGACGGCGGAGGCGCTGAGGGCCTCTCTCGATGAAGAAGAGCTGGCGCTAGAGGAACGCATTCAGCGCTGCCAACGCGATGCTCGGCAGCTTGTTCCGGTGAAGCCAGATCTGGCATGGTCGCGCGCGCATCAGGCGGTGGCATTACTGGGGACGCCGGGCGAACTGTCGGCGGTTGTGGATACGCAGGCCAGGGAAGCCGCGCACATGACTCTGGCCGAGGTGTGCTTCCTGCTGGGCGTCCGCAAGAAGACTTTGTCGCCGGAGCTGGGCCATCCGGATCTGTTCGAGGAGGGGGCGCGAGCGGCGCGAAGCGCGGGAAGAATGCTGTTGGCGATTGCGATGGAAGCGATCGGCAGGACGGAACAGGGGCCGGGCGCGGAGCGTCTGAACCGGATCGCGGCAGCGGTTCAATCCGTGTCCGACGCGCAAAAGGAACTGCCGGCGTGGCTTTTGGTGGAGATCACGCCCCGCGCCAACTCGTGGCTGGAGGAGCTGGACCGCAACCTCGAAGCCGGAGATAACCCGGTGATCGCGCAGCGCATCCTGCCGCCGTTTTTCGACGCCATGGGCTTTGCCGATGCGCAAGCCCGCAAGGATCGCCTGGCGCAGCGCGCGGTTCAGATTCTGATGAAGCAGCGCAAGCACCTACAGGCGCTGGCGATTCTGGAGCGAATGCCGGGAGCTAAGCCCAAGCTCGCCGCGGAGTGCTACGAGGAGGCCGGCCTATTCGCCAAGGCCGCAGCCATCTACCTGGAACTGGGCGACCGCGAGAGGGCATTGAAGTGTTATCGTTCCGTCCCGGATTCCCCAACGGCGCTGGGGTTGGTACGGGAGATGGAAGGTCACGCGGCGCGGGGATCGCTCGAAGGGCTGGCGGAGCTAGAAGGCGTGCTGGCGCGGCGTCCGGAGAATTTCAACCGCGTGATGAACGCGCCGGAAAAGAAACTTCTGGAAGGTATGCTGGAGC
>JAYTVY010000194.1:0-5429 GCA_043743755.1 Bryobacterales bacterium
GCATAACGCCGGGACGTGCGTCGGACAGAAATGCGGAATGCGCGTGGGGCACGCGTCGATCGCGGAGTTGCAGAATGGCAGCGGCGAATGGCAGCCCCATACGTTCGGCGAATGGCACGCCACGAAATCGCTGACCGGCTGGCACATCGGAGGAAACTGGGTGTGCGGGCAGCCGGGGTTATCGGTGGGAAGAATCCCCGCCCCGCCTCCCGCGGCGCCGCCGGGCGCTACCGCCCCGCCGCCCTGGGCCGCGAACGCCGCCTGGATCGGCCCTTCCAGGAACTTCGCTTTTTTTCTTTCGGTCCCCACGTTCCCGTGCAGGACCTCGGCATCCTTCTTGAGCCAGATATAACTGCCACCCAGCGGCGATTGATCCTTCGGCAAAGGCTCGGTATGTATGATTGCGTCCGTGGGTACGTCCACGTAAGTCTCAAACGAAGGGTCTGAATAGATACGCGTGTGGCCATCTTCGGAAGACGCCCCCAGGAAGCCCGTGAGGAATACGGTATCCGCCGGTTTCGCGGGATCGCCGACGATCCGGCCCACTAACGCGTCATGTTTCAAGGATTTATCTTCCGCCATGAGGTTCTCCTTACTCAGGATCGGCGCTCCCGGCAGGAGGCGCGGATTAACAGCACGATGCGGCACAGCGACTAGCCGCAGCCGCAGGAAAGGTCGTCGACAAAAGCAGCGGACCTCAGAATATCAGAGTGACGGATAATGTCAATCCGTTTCACGCTGCTTACGCATTTTTTGTCGGAGTCGTAAGACGAAGGTAGCGAGTGTGGACTGACTTGCAGTGGTCCTGCGATTGCTCGCGGTCAGCGCGAGTTGCGATACCACTCCAGCGTGCGCCGGAGCCCCTGCTCCAACGTAAATTGCGGCTGGTGCTTCAGATCGCGGCACGCCGCCGTGGTGTCCGCCTGCGAATCCCGCACATCGCCCGCGCGCGGCGGTGCGAAATTCGGAGGTATGTCTACTCCCTCTATATCTTGAAGGGTTTTCCACACCTGCAGCAGCGTGAAGCGATCCCCGTTTCCGGCGTTATAGACCTTCCCGAGCACGCCGGATGCTTGCGAGGCTTTCAGAACCAGCGCCACCACATCCTCGACATACGTGAAATCCCGCGACTGGCCACCATCGCCGTGAATGGTGGGCGCCCGGCGCTCGAGGAGCGCCGTCATGAAGAGCGAAATGATTCCCGAGTAAGGGCTGCCCGGATCCTGCCGCTCCCCATACACATTGAAGAAGCGCAAGGCGACGGTCTCCAGTCCAAAGCACTCGTGGAACGCACCGGCGTAATACTCGCCCATCAGCTTCTGTACCGCGTAGGGCGACTTGGGATGCGGCAGCATCGTTTCCACCTTGGGAAGCACTTCCGTATCGCCGTAAGCGGAAGAAGATGCGGAATACACCACGCGCCGCGCCTTGCCCTGGGCGGCAGCCCGCAGAACGTTGAAAGTCCCGTCGATATTGACTTCGTGCGAAGGCGCCGGATCGTCGATGGATCGCGGAACGGAAGGGATAGCCGCAAGATGAAAAATTTTATCGGCGGCCTCAATCACCGGCGCGATTCCAGCGTAGTCCCGAATGTCGAGCTGGTGGAAACTCACGGCGGAGCGGACCTCGTCCAGATTTTTCAAACGCCCGGTGAGGAGGTTATCGATGACGTGAACCTCTCCATCGTTCTTCGCGATGAGCGCCCGCACCAGCGCCGAGCCGATGAAACCCGCTCCTCCGGTAACTACGTACTTCTTCATGCGGCCACCGCGTCCATCTGAGTTTCCAGGTAGCGGAGCGATTCGGCGGCCACTTGTTCGGCACCAGGCGTGAAATCAAATGCCTCCAGCGACACCCAATGTGCGTATCCCCGCCGGCGAAGAATGTCGAATACCGGCTTGAAATCGTAGTCGCCGGTGCCGGGATGGCGGCCGTCGGTCTCATTCACGTGGACGTGCCGGATATATTCGAAGTAGCGGTCAATGAGCGCCGCATGAGGCTCGGTCTCATCCACCGCGTTGTGGCTGTCAAACATAGTGCGGACCGCGGGACTGCCGATTGCATTCACCACCGCAACCGCATCGGCGAGCGTTGTGATTACGTCGCACTGATTCAGCGGCAGCGCCTCCACCAGAATAGTTACTCCGTGTTCCTCGGCATGCGCCGCCACCGATGCCAAACCTTCGATGTAATTGGCGCGGGCTTCCGCGGGACTGAGCCCCGCCGTGATGCCGCGCTGCTTGGGCGAGCCGAAAACCATCACGCCGTTGTCGCCAAGATCCGCGCATAAGCCGATCAGATCGCGGATATGCGCCCAGCTCTTATGGCGCAGCGCCAGGTCCGGCGTTGTGACATGCAGTCCCGCGGGCGAAACCATCAGCCAGTGGAGACCGGCGAAGCTCAGCCCTTCCTCCGCGATGATCCGCCGCGTTTCGCGCCGCGATTCGGCGGAGATGTCCGATGGCTTCTCCCCGAGAGTAAACGGAGCGATTTCAATTCCGTCGTATCCAATCCGCCGGATCGCGCGGCACACCTCCTGGAGCGGACGTTGCTCGAATAGCTCATTGCAGACGGCTTGCCGGAAGGGGTGTGGCATCCTGAGATTTCAGTTTACCCGACGCGTTACGGCCACCAGCGAAAGACCGTCCCAGGGCAGCAGCGTATCCACGCGGCGCCAGAACCACACCGATTTGTCAAAAAGCTTCAGCGTCAGCTTCCCGATATGTTTCCGCCTCAGAACTTTTCCGTACAGCCACCATGCCGGCTTGCCGATCTTATTCAATTGGACGAGGCGCACCACTTCCATCCCGTGCTCCGCCAGTAGATCCTGCAAGGTCTTCCTATCGAAACGCCGCCGGTGTCCCAGCGTCTGGTCGATGCTGCCATAAAGCGACTGGCTCTGCGGCACCAGGATCACCAGCGTTCCTCCGGGATTCACCACTGAGCACGCTGAATCGAGAACCGCGCCGGGATCGGCGACATATTCGAGCACGTTGACGCAGAGCACGGTATCAAAGGGCCCGCCGATGGCCGCGAAATCCTCGCGCGCTTCAGGATCCAACGGGAGCACGGTGACGTTGGGGGTGCGCAGGAAGCGATTGCGCAGTGCGTGCAAGTACATCGGATCGCGCTCGGCCGCGACATAATGAAGCCGGCGGCTCATCAGCCGTCCCGCGATGTTTCCGATACCCGCGCCGATTTCGAGCACCGTATCGCCCAGGTAAGGACGCAGCGTGCGCGCCAGCCAGCTCAGGTATTGCGGAGTGCCGGTAAGATTGTTCAGGAACGCGCGCCCGTACGGCTCAATATAGAGGTCGTCAATCAGCCAGAAATGCAGAATTACCAGCAGCGCCTTCACGCCATCCTTCCAGCCGATCTTCTTGCCCTCTTCATAGGTGCGCCCGTGATAGGAAATGGGAACCTCGTAAATACGCAGCTTGCGCTTCGAGCTCTTCATGGTGATCTCAGGCTCGAAGCCGAAGCGGTCTGACCGGATTGGAATGCTCTTCAGAAGATCGGTGCGAAAAACCTTGTAGCAGGTCTCCATGTCGGTGAGGTTCAGATTGCAGAACATGTTCGACGAGAGGGTCAGAAACTTGTTGATCATGGAATGCCAGAAGGGCAGGATGCGGGTCTGTTCGCCGGCCAGATAGCGCGACCCGAACACCGCGTCGGCGTGGCCGTCCAGCAGGGGCTTCAGCAGTTTGGGATATTCGGAGGGATCGTATTCGAGGTCGGCATCCTGAACGATGCAGAAATCGCCCTTGGCGTACTGAATGGCCGCGCGAACGGCCGCGCCTTTGCCCTGGTTTACGGACTGCCGATACAGTCGGATGGAAGGTTCGCGCTCGGCCAGTCGAGCCAGGATCTCAGAGGTGCCGTCCGTGGAACAATCGTCCACGATAACCAGCTCGCGGTCCATATTTTCCGGCAGCGGCGCCAAAAGCACTTGCGCCAGCGAGCGTTCCACCACGGTGCGCTCGTTGTATACCGGAATCAGAATCGAAAGCAGCAAGTTTTCAGTATAAGATGTAGCGCGCGCACGCCCGGCCGCGGCGGAATTATCCTATCCAGGAACGCCGCCGCCGGAATAGCGCGTGGTAAAGCACTAACAGCAACACCGACCCCACTACCGCCACAAACAAGCTGTACAGGTTCAGCCCAGTGACTCCGCGGGCGCCCAACTTATTGAACAGATACCCGCCGGCGACAGCGCCCAGAATACCGAGCACGACGTCCAGTATTAAGCCCTCGCCGGTCTTGTTGACAATCTTGCTTCCGATATAACCCGCCACCAGACCCAGAACGATCCAGGACAGCACCGACATTTGTACCGCTGAGAGTGATTGCGTCATGGCTGCTCCTTATCGAACTTCAAACTCGGCCCGGCAGCCGCGATCTACCCAGATTCCCTGAGAATCATGGCCCCAGGAGGAGCCCTCCTGGCAAGGCGATCCGCTAATCTGGCGAACCAGCCGGACTTCGCCCTGGCTGCCCGCGTTGCAATAAACGCGCTGCCCGTTGTCGGAGGAACAAGTAACGGTTGCCGTGCGCGAACGGCCGCCGCGGTCTCCGTTGTTTACGCCGGTTCGAAATTCGGCGCGGCAACCTCGATCCACCCAGACCCCTTGCGCATCCGTTCCCCAACTGGACCCTTCGCGGCATCGCGAGCCGCTCAACTGCCGGACCATCTGGACGCCGCCCCGCGTGTCCGCGCCGCAGTGCACCCGGCGCCCGTTGTTTGACGAACACGTGATGGTCTCCGAACGGCTATTCTGGTCTTCACCATGGTAGTGCTGCCCCCCGCGGTCATACCCGTTATGCGCGGACGTCAGTTGGAGCGGCTGCTCCAAACGGAACGTCACTAAGGACTCGGCCGGTATGTTCACGTATCCGCCGCGAGTCAGGACTTGCGTGCCAGCCCCAGCCGCCGCTCCCGCTCCGGCGCCGATGGCCGCCCCCCGTCCACCGCCGGCGATGGCGCCGATTATGGTGCCCAGCAGCGCGCCGCCTCCGACATATTCTCCGGTCCGCGCGTTCCGTCCCAGGCCATTCCTTTGTCCGCTGCCAACCTCGGCATCCGCCGCCAAAGCGTATCGCCGGCCGCCGGTGGTAACCGATTCCAGATCCAGCACGACATCATTGCTGGAAACGCTTCTCACAATCAGTTCCACTTCGGCGCCTCGCGGGATGGCGAGGTTGCCGTTCGAATCCGTCACGTCTTGATTCACCACGCCAGTGAACACACGCCCATCGCTCTGGCGCGCATCGATGGTCTGATTCGTCCGGACGGAGATGCTCGCGCCCGCGTTAATGATTCTTACCTGGGCGCCAGCCAGCGACGTTACCACGCAGAGTAATAATATGCTCTTCATACACAATTCCTTTCGGGAAAATGCGGGAGGCTGGCGCAACGGCCGGCCTCCCGC
>JAYTVY010000195.1:0-11913 GCA_043743755.1 Bryobacterales bacterium
GCGGCAGCAATGAAGGCGTAGTGAACACATCGGTAGGCGCCCGCAACCTGCAGTTCGCGCTGAAGTATACGTTCTAGTTTTCTCTCAACCCCCAAAACACGGGCTGCCTTTTCGGGGGCAGCCTTTTTTTTAAAACCCGTGCGGGGCAGCAAGCGTACGCGGTCTACGGGTGGGGGGCACGCAGTTATCGTTACGCTCCCTGACGGTCGCGGCTCTTTTACAATGTATCCAGGCTTGTGCTAAGAACAACAGCAACTATTGGCGCCGGTTTGTTTTTATTTCCCGCCTTCGCCCAAACTGTTGACTTCGCCACCACCATCCACCCCATCCTCGCCAAACGGTGTGCCGGATGTCACAGCGGAGCTAATCCGAAGGCCGGACTCTCCGTTACCAGCCGCGATGGCATGCTCAAGGTCATCGTAGCCGGAAACAGCTCCCAGAGCCTGCTCATCCAGCGCGTCACCGGCAAGATTGGCCCACGCATGCCGCTGCTAGGCGCCAGCCTGAGCGACGCCGAGATCAAGTCGTTCTCCGATTGGATCGACCAGAACGCGCCGTGGACGGACACAGCAGCCAAGCCGACCCAAGCCGGGAACCCTTCGCTTGCGTCGCGCCGGCCCTCGATACCGGAATCGAAATACCTGAATCCCATTGATCGCTTCCTCGACGGGTACTTCCAGACCAAGAAGCTGCCTTTCTCCGAACCTGTTTCAGATAATTTGTTCGCACGGCGCGCCTGGATGGATCTGTGGGGCGTGGTTCCCTCCGCAGCCGAAGTGGACGCGTTCCTGAAAGATTCGTATCCGGACAAGCGTACCCGGCTGATTGACCGTCTGCTCGCCGATACCGCCATGTACGCCGGCCATTGGATCAGCTTCTGGAACGACCTTCTTCGCAACGATCAAGGCGTCAATTACGCGGGCACCCGCAAGAGCATCACGCCTTGGCTCCAGTCCGCACTCCGCGGCAATCTCCCCTATGACCAGATGGTCGCCGCGCTTCTCAATCCAGCAAAAGATACAGGTCCCGAAGGATTTCTGCTCGGCGTAAACTGGCGCGGCGCGGTCAATGCCAGCCAGACGCCCTTCATGCAAGCTTCTCAGAACACCGCGCAGATCTTCCTCGGTGTGAACCTGAAGTGCGCTTCGTGCCATGACAGCTTCATCAACAACTACAAGCTGAAGCAGTCCTACGGAATGGCCGCGCTCTTCTCCGATCAGAATCAACTTGAGCTGGTCCGCTGCGACGTGAAGACCGGAAAGTTCACCGGCCCCGAATTTCTGTATCCGCAAATTGGCACGGTTCCTGAGAATGCCACTCCCGCGGAACGCCGGGCCGCCGCAGCCCAACTCTTCACCTCTCCCAATAACGGAAGGCTGGCGCGCACCATGGTGAATCGCATCTGGGGCCGCTTCTTCGACTACGGATTAGTTGAGCCTGTCGACGAAATGGACAATCGCCCGTGGAATTCCGATCTGCTCGACTGGCTGGCCGTGGATTTCACCGATCACGGATACGATTTGAAGCACTTGATGCGGCAAATCATGACTTCGCGCGCCTACCAGCTCCCCTCTATTCCCGGCCAGGATGAAAAGGGCAGGGAATACACGTTCCGCGGCCCACGCCCGCGCCGGCTTACAGCCGAGCAGTTCGTCGATACCGTCTCCTCGCTCACCGGTGAATGGCGGATTCTGCAATCCGACCAGCGCGCGACGTACGTTCGCGAGTGGGAATTGAAGTCCACGCCGCTTTCTCGCGCGCTCGGCCGTCCCATCCGGGATCAGGTTTACACCACGCGCAATCCCGAAGCCACCACTCTGCAAGCATTGGAACTGGTGAATGCGGATACGCTGAACATCATGCTGCGCCGGGGATCGCGGCGTCTTCTCGGCCAGCTTCCGGCCGCGCCCGCTCCTCTGTATGACAGCAAGACGCTTCGCAAGGGCAGCAGCGATCTGGACGTCGATCTCACCGGCGTCAAGAAGCTTTGGCTGCTGTTGACCGATGCGGGCAGCTACGATCCCGCGCGCACTGTGGCGGGCTGGGCCGGCGTCGTGCTATCCGGGCCGGACGGCGACAAAAAGCTGAGTGAACTCGTTACTCTGGCCAAGGCTCAAGTAGTGCCGCTGACTTCGTCGCAAAAGCGCTACCAGGAAGCCTTGACGCCCGGCGTACCCTCCACCCTCTCTTACGATATTGACGGCCTCGGCTTTACGCGTATGCACGGTCGCGCTGTGGTAAGCGATGAATCCGTGCGCGACGACATCAATCCCGCGGTCCGATTCTTTATCTTCTCCGCCGAACCCGACCGGCAGCAACTGCTTGCTGTCACCGGAAATCCACCGTTACCGGGTTTGCCGTCGAATTCCAATCCGCAGACGCTGATTGCCCAGCTGTACCTGCGAGCCCTCTGCCGCCAGCCGAGCGCCGGGGAGGCCGTTATCGCACGCGCTTTACTCGCTCCCGATGGTAAACCCTCCGCATCGGGACTCGAAGACCTGCTGTGGGCCCTATTGATGCATCCTGAAATGCAGTACATCTACTGAGTCGCTTTATGAACCAGGATTTATTCCACGGATTATCCAGAAGGCATTTCCTGCGAGCTTCCGCCTCGGCCACACTGGCTGCATGGGGCGCAGGCGAGTCCCGGCTTCTAGCGCAAGACCGGCCGGGAATCGCGCCGAAAGCAGATAGCATGATCTTGCTGTGGATGGCCGGCGGAATGGCGCAGACCGAAACGTTCGATCCGAAACGCTATACGCCCTACAGTCCCGGCCTCGCATCCAATGAAGTTCTCAGCACATTTGAGAGCGTTCCCACCGTGCTTGACGGGGTGAGCCTTTCACAAGGGCTCGAAAACATCGGAAAGATCCTCGACCGTGGCACGCTCCTCCGCTCGCATCGCGTAGGCGACCTCGGATTCATTCTGCACTCTCGCCATCAATATCACTGGCACACCGGCTATGCACCGCCGCAATCTGTCGCCGCGCCGCATCTGGGCGCCATGATCTCGCGGACGCTGGGACCTCGCAATCCCGATATTCCCGCGTTTATCGATATCGGGCAGAGCCTGGAAATTGGTGGCGAGAGCGATGCCGTCAAGGCCTTCCACACCGCCGGCTTCCTCGGGGGCGAGCATGGTCCTTTCGTGATAGCCGACCCGCGCGATGCCGCCGCCAGCACCCAACCTTCCGAATACCTGGGGCGCTCTCGCTTTATTTCCCGCTATGAAGCTTACAAGAAGCTGGTGGCGGCCAGTCCGGTTGGCGAGCATGGCAGCGATTTCCAGCGCGAAAGCCTCGCGCGATCCTTGGAGAAGGCGCATCGGCTCTTGAATTCGCCTGCTGCTCGCGCGTTCGATCTCTCGCTCGAACCAGAAAAGATTTACGCCCGCTACAACACCGGCCGCTTCGGCCTGGGATGCCTGTTGGGCCGCCGTTTGGTGGAAGCCGGCGCGCGCTTCATCGAAATTACCACGGAGTATGTTCCCTTCCGCTATTGGGACACTCACGAAAACGGCCACACGCGCGCCGCCGACATGAAGAAGACTATCGACGCACCCGTCGCGCAGCTGATTCTCGATCTGGAGGAACGCGGCCTGCTGGACCGCACGCTGGTGGTCCTCGCCACCGAATTCGGCCGCGACATGATGGTGGAAGGCAAGCCTGGCGCCCGCGTCCAGGAGCAGGTGAAGCAACCCGACGTGATGACGGAGCCCCGGCATTACGGCATGCATCGCCATTTCACCGAGGCGTGCTCCGTGCTCCTGTTCGGCGGCGGCGTGAAAAAAGGTCAGGTTTACGGCCGCACCGCGGAGGAGCGTCCCTGTAAAATTATCGACAATCCCGTGAGTATCGAAGACCTGCACGCCACCATCTACACGCTGCTAGGCATCCGCCCCGATACCGCGTACGAAACCGAAAAGCGCCCCTTCTATGTAACCCGCGACGGCAAGGGCAAGCCCGTGCCAGGTCTTATCGCCGCGCCCGCGTAGCGCTTCCACGTAACACGCCCTGTTACTGTTCCTCCACCTTCAACACCCGATCTCCCACAACATTCTTCAACTGCTGCACGCGCCCGCGAGGCCATCGAATTTCCACTTCGCGAATCTCCCGCTCCCCGCCCAGCCCAAAATACACCCGCTTATCGCTCGATGAAATAAACCCCACACTCACCGACACCCGATTCGTCAGCACGCGTCCGGACGCCGTCGTCACCTTCACCTTGGCTCCAATCGCATCGCGATTGCTGTGCCGCCCGGTCAGCGCCAGCGCCAGCCAGTGATTTCCGTTGTCCGCCGAGTTCATGAGAATCCGCGGCGCTTCATTCAGCGAGGTCACCACCACATCCACGAAACCATCGTTATTCAAATCGCCAAACGCCGCCCCGCGTTGATAACCCATTCGTAGAAAGTCTCTTCCCATTTCATCCGATACATCCAGGAACTGCTTGCCATCCAAATTCCGGAACATCGTATCGTGCTGGCGAGCATTGGGCTTGATGTTGTCCACATCGCCATTGGCGGAATACAGATCCTTCCAGCCGTCGTTATCGTAGTCGACAAATCCCGCGCTCCAGCCCGAAAAAGCCTGGCTAAGTTGCCGCAATTTGACCTGCGGCGAGACATACCGGAACACATCCCCGCGATTCTGGAATAGCGCCCAGATCTGGCCCATCAAGTTGTTATAGAAAATTCCGGTCCGCCCGTCATTCGCATAATCGTTCGCATCGCTGCCCATGGAAGACACGGCCTTCGCGCTTTCGTCGTAAGCCACGCCAAACCGCAGCGCCTCATCCTCGAAAGTACCGTTGCCCTTGTTTATGAACAACGAGTTCGCCTCGGTGTCGTTCGCGATGAATACATCCTGCCATCCGTCATCGTTGAAATCGGCAATGGAGATCCCCATGCCTTTCCCCGGCGCGGCGCCAAAGCCCGATTGTTGCGTGACATCCTCGAACTTTCCATGCCCCAGATTGTGATACAGCCGGTGCGGCACCGCTTCGTAGTACAAGCGCGGATCGCAATAATATTCCACGCCGCCCGCACTGCAGCGCTTGTCCGTCTGGGGAGTCCACAAAGTGTAATTGGAGACCACCAGGTCCAGCAGCCCGTCGTTGTCGTAATCAAACCACGCCGCGCCCACGCTGATGGTGCCGGAAGGCTTGCCGCCGATGCCTGATTGCGCCGTGACATCGGTGAACGTCCCGTTCCCGTTGTTGTGATACAGCGCGTTGCGCCCGGCGCTCGAAATGAAGAGGTCTTCGTATCCGTCATTGTCATAGTCTCCGGCTGCCACGCCGAAATTGTAGCCGAGATCTTCCCCGAGAAGCCCCGCCTTCTTCGTCACGTCTTCGAACGTGCCGTCTCCCTTATTGCGCAACAAGCAGTTGTAGAAAGACGGCCCGGTTTTCTTCAGCTCGGGCAGCTTCGCACCGTTCGTAAGGAATATGTCCAGCTTGCCGTCGTTGTCGAAATCGAAGAGCGCCACTCCTCCGGCAATCGGCTGCGGAAAGTACTTGCGCGCTGACAAATCGTTGTTCGTGACGTAAGAGAACTTCGAACGTGAGGCAATATTCGTGAAGTGCGGTTGTCTGGGCGGCGCGGCCGGTGGCTGAAAGGCGAGCGCGAATGCGGCCGCCAGTAAAATGGCCGCGATCAATAGAATCCGCACGCGTCCCTACTGTTTGCCGTTTTCGGCCGGCGCGCCGGAGACGTTCTTGCGCAAGGCCTTGGTGTTCTGATTGAGCTTTTCGGCCGTGCTCTTCTGCAGCGCGAACTCGCGGGCGGCGTCTCCTTTGCGCCCCAGCCGCTGATAAGCTGTCGCCAGGCTGAAATGAATAGTCGGATTATCCGGCGCCAGCCTCGCCGCGGTCTCCAGCGGCGTCAGCGCCTCGGCCGTCTTTCCAAAGTCCAGCAAACACCGCCCGAGTCCGAAGTGCGCCTCGCCAAAGTCCGGATACAGTTTCGCGGAGCGCGCGAAATGCTCAATCGCCTCGGGCAGATTGTCTTTCTGGCGTGCCAGCTCGCCTAAATAGTATTCGGCCGCCGCATTGTTCGGGAACACTTTTAGCTCTTCTTCAAATTCCTTCCGCGCTTCCTCAGCGCTGGACGCGGCGCCAGGCTGCGTCAGAATCAGACCGCCAATCCGGTAATGAATCCCCGGCATCCCCGGCGACCGCTGCAGCAATACGCGATATTCGGCGATGGCCTTCTCCAGATCTCCCTGTTTCTCGAAGTTCTCGGCGTTCAGCTGGATCACCTGCGGCGATCCGGGAGCCGCGTTCATCAGCTCCTGTGAATTGCGCAGGCTCAAGTCCGAATACGCATGCACCGCCAGAAACAGAATATCGGGATCGCGCGGAAACTCGCGCTGCAGCCACGTCAGAAACGCCGTAACCTCGCTCTCCTGATTGAGCAGCATCCCGCACTTTACTCCCGCCTTGCCCACCAGGCGTTTGGTATCCCGGTCCTTCACGTCGAGCATGGCCGGCTTCAGCAACGGCAACGCTTCCGCGCACTGCCCGTCCAGCGCGAGCTTTACGCCGCGGTCCGCGGGCGATGGCTGCGATACCGCGAGCGCGGAGGACAACACGGCCGCGGCAGCGAATTTTCGATACGCGTGCAAACTACAATTATCGCAGGGCGCCCGATTTTCGGTACAATGCGCGCATGCCGTCGCATGGACTCGTTTTCCTCTTTGATGTCGACAACACGCTGCTCTTCAATGACCGCGTTACCGCCGATTTGCGGAAGCACCTGGAATCGCACATCGGTCCCGAGCGCGCGAAACGTTACTGGGATGAGTTCGAACGCCTGCGATCCGAGCTGGGCTATGCCGACTACCTCGGAGCACTGCAGAGTTACCGGCTGAAATATCCCCGCGATCCCCATCTTCTCGCCGTTTCCTATTTTCTGATGCGCTATCCATTCGCCAATCGCCTGTTCCCTGGCTCCCTGGACGCCGTGCAACATGTAAAACAGTTCGGTCCGGTCGTGATTCTGTCCGACGGTGACGTCGTGTTCCAGCCGCATAAGGTCTTCCGCTCAGGCCTGTATGAAGAGTTCGATGGCAACGTCCTCATCTATGTACACAAAGAGGTAGAGCTGGACGACGTCGAGCAGCGTTTCCCGGCGGACCATTACGTTGTGGTGGACGACAAGCTCCGCATTTTGGACGCCATCAAGAAAATCTGGGGCCCCAAGGTGACCACGGTTTTCGTGAAGCAGGGACATTACGCCACGGATCCGAAGGCGCTGGGGATGTATCCGGCGGCCGACATCAGCCTGGGCGGCATCGGCGAGTTGGTGAATTACGGACGGGATGAGCTGATATCCGCCGGACCGCGCGGAGCTTCCCGGGCGGTGTAATGGCCGCCAAACGCTTCGCCGCATATGCCTGGTTTGTCCTGGCCTTCAGCTTGGCCGTCATCGTATGGGGCGCATTGGTTCGCGCCACGCGGTCGGGAGCCGGATGTGGCGAGAATTGGCCGCTGTGCAACGGACAGGTAGTGCCGAGCGCGCCAGTGCTGTCGACCATCATCGAATTCACTCATCGCGTCACCAGCGGTCCGGTGCTGGGAGTCTTCATCTTGATTCTGGTCATTGCCGCGTTCCGCGTGTTTCCCTCGGGCCACGTTGTGCGGCGAATGGCGTCTCTGAGCGTCCTCTTAACGGTGACGGAAGCCTTGATCGGCGCGGCTTTGGTGCGCCTGGGACACGTGGCCAACAACAGTTCTGGCTGGCGCGGCGTGACGCTTTCAATCCATCTGACGAACACGCTCTTGTTGCTGGCGGTGCTGGCTCTTACCGCGTGGCTTGCGACGCACGCGCCGCCAACTCGTCCCTTCCAGGCCTGGGCCGCACTGGCAGGTTTGCTGCTGTTAAGCGTGACTGGAGCCATCGCGGCGCTGGGCGATACGCTTTACGCGACGCAGTCGCTGGCCGAAGGTTTGCACCGCGACTTCGCGGCGGACGCTCCGTTCTTCGTGCGCCTTCGAATCGTGCACCCGATCCTGGCGCTGGCAGTGGGTGGCTGGCTGATCGCAATCGCCGGACGGGCGGTTCTTTCGGAGTCTAGCCTCCTGGCCAAACGGCTCGGACGCGCTTTGCTCGCACTGACGATAGGCCAAATCGCGATCGGCGCCGCCAACCTGCTCCTTCTAAATCCCTTGTGGATCCAATTACTACATCTGCTGGTAGCCGACCTGGTATGGATCACCGCGGTACTGCTGTCAACCGAGCCGCGGGCTCAAGAAGGCGGGCATTCCTACGCGTGAACCGCGTGCTCAATCCGCAGACCCATGGCGTCCGCTACTCGTTGCCCGTAATTTGGATCGGCTTTCAAGAAATGGCCGACCTGCAGCCTCTGAATCCGCTCGGGGACGGTCTTTAACGATCCCGAAATGTTCTCCACCAGCCGCCCTTGCGCGTCGGGAGCCATCAAACGATAAAGATCGCCGGCTTGCTTGTAATCGTCGTTGCCCTCGCGATGGTCATAGCGTGCCGCCGGACCATTTACTTCGTAGGGAACCTCGATATAGCGCGGATCCTGTTTTGGACCGTCGAAGCTGTTCGGTTCGTAGTTCGCCGAGCCGCCGCCGTTATCGTCAAAACGCATCGCGCCGTCCCGATGGTACGTATGCACCGGACACTTGGGCTGGTTAATCGGCAGCGATTCATAGTTCACGCCTACCCGGTACCGGTGCGCGTCCGGGTAGCTCATGATGCGCGCCTGCAGCATCTTGTCCGGCGAATAACTCATGCCCGGAACCACATTTGCCGGCGAGAATGACGACTGCTCCACTTCGGCGAAGTAGTTCTTTGGATTGCGGTTCAGCTCCATCACCGCCACTTCTTTCAGCGGATACTGCTGGTGCGGCCAGACCTTGGTCAGGTCGAAGGGGTTGAACTGAAAGTTGCCGGCCTCGGCTTCGGGCATGATCTGCACCGACACCCGCCACTTCGGAAACTCCCCGCGATCGATAGCATCGAAAAGGTCCCGCTGCGCGTAGTCCGGGTCCGCTCCGGCCAGCCTTCCGGCTTCGTCCGCGCTCAGATTGCGAATGCCCTGCATGGTCTTGAAATGCCACTTGCAGTAAAAGCGCTCATTGTTCGCGTTGATCAGGCTGAACGTGTGGCTGCTGAACCCGTCCATGTGGCGATAACCATCCGGGGTCCCCCGGTCGCTGAACAGGATGGTCACCTGATGCAACGATTCCGGCGATAGCGACCAGAAGTCCCACATCATGGTGGCGGACTTCAGGTTCGTCTGCGGATCGCGCTTTTGCGTGTGGATGAAGTCGCCGAACTTCAGCGGATCGCGGATGAAGAACACCGGGGTATTGTTGCCCACCATGTCCCAGTTGCCTTCATCGGTATAAAACTTGAGCGCAAAGCCGCGCGGATCGCGGGCGGTGTCCGCCGATCCCTTTTCGCCGCCTACCGTGGAGAAGCGCGCGAACATCTCGGTCTTCTTGCCAATCGTGTCGAACACCTTCGCCGAAGTGTACGCCGTGATGTCCCCGGTAACGGTCAAGGTCCCGTGGGCCCCGGATCCCTTCGCGTGCACCACGCGCTCGGGAATGCGCTCCCGGTTGAAGTGGGCCATCTTCTCCAGAAGATGAAAATCCTGCAGCAGCACCGGCCCGCGCGGGCCGGCCGTAAGAGAATTCTGATTGTCGCCTACTGGGATCCCTGAAGTCGTGGTTAATTTCTTATCGTTCTGCAAGAATACTTCTCCTCTCAATCTACTTGGGTATGAGTTCTTTCCCCAATCATAGTAGTTATTCGCCGCGCCTCCTAGTGGCGCGGGCTATTTGTGCCATAGGCGTTACCTATGCATCAACGCCGGGCTATTGGTTTACAGTAAGGCGTGGACATTCACCACTTGCGATACTTTTGCGCCGTGGCCCGCCGGGATAGTTTCACCAAGGCCGCCGAGGACGAAGGCATCTCCCAGCCTTCCTTGTCCGAACAAATCCGCAAGCTGGAAGGCGAGGTGGGCGCTCCCCTGTTTGAGCGCCTGGGCCGCGGCGTGCGTCTCACCGAGGCCGGCCGTGTCCTGTTGCCCCAGGCCCAGGCGATTCTCGAGAGCTTGCGCAGCATGCGCCAGTCGCTCGAAGCCCTCCAGGGCGTCCGAGGCCGGCTCACCGTGGGCTGTATCCCCACCATCACTCCCTACTTTCTGGCCCCGCGACTCGCTGAGTTCAACCGGCTTTTCCCCGACGTCGAGCTGCGCTTGACCGAAGACATCACCGCCCGGCTGGTGGAAAAACTCCAGCAAGGCGAGTTGGACGTGGCCGTCGCGAGTCCCCCCGTACAGAATCCGGACGTCGTTTGCAGCGAGCTGTTCCGCGAGCGTATACTGGCCGCTGTCCCGGAAGGCCACCGCCTTGTCGCGTTGCCCGGCTTTGCGCTTACCGAGCTTCGAAGTGAACGCCTCTTGCTGCTAAAAGAGGGCCACTGCTTCCGGGATAACGCGGTCAGCGTCTGCCGCCGGTCTGGGGTTCGCATGGAATCGGTCTTTGAAACCGACCAGTTCGCCAGTATCTTCGCGCTGGTTGGCTCCGGATTCGGCATCAGCCTGGTGCCCGCCATGGCCGCCGAACAGCGGCCCGGCTGCCGCTTCCTGCCGCTCGATCCGGTGGTCTTCCGCCGCATCGGCTATCTTCAGATTCGCCGTCATTTCGCCACGCCCCCCCGAAAAGCCTTTACCCGCTGGCTCCGGGATATCGCCGGCCGGCTTGGGGAAAAACAAGGTCGCTTCCGAGTGGTAGGCGCCGAGACCCCCGAACTCGGAATAGGGGCCTAGCCGGCGATTTTGTAAAGCTTACTGTCACACTTCCCGGCCTTCGGCGTCTACGGACTGGAATCCATGCGGCGAAAGATTGCACCGGCGGCCCCCTCTCGCTTCAAATCCGCAGGCCTGCTCGGCTTGTTCATCCTGGTCCTCGGACTTCTCTCCTGGGCCGATTTTGAGGCCCTTCAGTCGGTTCGGCGTTCCGGCAATCCTGCCCCCGCAGCCTCGCTTGGTTTGGCGTCCGATCATGCGGGCGCGGAATGGAAGCTCACGTGGGATCCGCTGGCGCCCCCCTTGGCTCACGCCGCGGCAGCCGAGTTGCTGATCGACGATGGCGACCACCAGAACCAAATCCTGCTATCCCCCGCTCAGATCCGCAGCGGCAGTATTCTCTATGCGCCGTTCACAGGCGACGTCTGTTTCCGGCTTAGCGCCTATGATAGCCAGCGCCGCGCCGCCTCGGAAATCCTCCGCGCCCTGGATCCCCGCTCCTTTGAAGCCGCCGGCGATTCCGCAGCAGGCTATTCGGAGCGCCGCTTCCTCCGCAACCCGCCCGGCACCGTCATCGTCCGCGCCTCCACCGTCCGCGGCGCGTCTTCCAGCGTCCCACTGCTGGCCGCCCAGCCCTCCGGATGGCTCTCCCGCCTGTGGCGCTCAGGGAGTAAACTGGAAAGCACGGAGACCGCCCATTAGCCTATGCCCTGTCTTATAGCGCTGCTCTTCCTGCTGTTCCCGCGCGTCGCGCTGGTTCTGTTGTGGCTGTTCAGCAATTATCTCGAACACGCTTATCACGGTATCCTGCTTCCTCTCCTCGGCTTTCTCTTTCTTCCGCTCACTACTCTCATCTATGCGTACATGGTCAACAACGCGATGCCCGCTGAGGGCTTCAATCTCATATGGCTAATACTCGCGGTGTTGATTGATTTGGGAGCGATGGGACACGGCTATCGTAGCCGCCGCCGGTAAGATACCCAGCACCTTGACACCGGTCCACATATGGTAAACTGAAGTCTATATGCAAGTGACAGTGTCGTAACCTAAGTAGCTGATCATACAGTACTTTAGTCCCCTTAGCGCTTTCGGGGTAGTACCTGGGAAAAGGTCAACCTAGGTC
>JAYTVY010000196.1:0-10133 GCA_043743755.1 Bryobacterales bacterium
GTTTATAGAGACGCGCGTGGAGCGTGGCGCCGTCGCGCGCCGCGAACGTCACCACAGGCGCATCCTGCCAAGGATATTCGGTGAAGTCGGGAGCGGGCGAAGCTGTGAGTTTCGCAGCCTGCGCGCCGGGCCGCAGCTCCTGCGCATACAGCTCGGGAGGTTTGTTGGTGTACGAAAACACATCCGCGATCCAGTGTTCGTCCGGCGATAGCGTCACCTTGTGACCTCCGGCGGCAGCGGTGATACGGGTGCGCTGGTCCCCATCGGCGCTCATGACATAGAACTGGCGTTCGCCGGGGCCGGCTTCGCTAGTAGTCAAAAAGAATCTTGTGCGATCGCGAGAAATCCGGGCGGGCGAATTGGCGCCAGGTCCGAAGCTTTCCTCGCCCGCGACTTCCCATTTTCCCGAAGTCAGCGCTTTTGGCTCGCCGCCTTCGTATGGGACCGAGTACAGATGCGCATATCCGGAGCGCTCACTCTCGAAGTAAATCGTATGGTCGCCCGCGGTCCAGCCCAGAGTGGCGCCTCCGGGTCCGTCCACCCATGCATCGTCGTGATCCTGCGCGATCACGCGGGGCTTGGCGGTTTCCAGGTCCAGCGCCAGAATCCAGCGATCCTTGAAGTCCGCGGATCGTGCGATTTGTACCGCGCGTGTGCGGTCCTCACTCCAGACCGGCGCTGAAAATGTGGCGTCCTTCTGGGGACCTTCCACCCACTTCACTTCCCCGGTGGCGACGCTCAGGACGGCCGCCTTGACGTGATTCTGCAGATCGCCGACCATGCCGCGGGCCGGGATGTCTTCCGTATATGCCGATTCAGTCAAGAAATTTGGAATGATGGATGCCTTGGCCTTTTCGGCGCGCTCGGTGACCAGCGCGAGCACATGTTTTCCATCCGGCGCCAGTTCCAGCGAAAGAACCGATCGGCGCGCCTCGAGATTGAGCGGCTTGCGCGGATTCTCCAGTTTGCGCCTGGCTTCAGCCTCTTCCCGAAGTTTCGCGCGTTCCTCGATGGTTTCGAGCAGCTCGCGCTCCTGCTTCTTCAAAAATTCCTGGCTGTCGGTGCCCTTTGGCGGGTCGTCGCCGGTTCGTCCGGCAGCTGCCTGGGGAGGCCCTCCCGCCGCGCCGCGTCCGCCGGGCGCCGCGGCGGGCGGCTGAGCACCGGCTGCGTGGATATCGGTAAGCTCCTCGAGGCTGCCGTCTTCAAGAGAGAACAGATAGAGATTTCCGGCCCGGGTAAACCAGATGTGCCGGCCATCCGCCGTGAAGCCGGGATCGGTTTCGAGGTCGGCGGTTTTGGTCAACTGCTTGATTTGTCCAGAGCGATGATCGTAAACAAAGATGTCGCCGTCGCGCGAGAAGACGGTCCGGGTACGTTCACGATCGATGCGGCCGCCGAGGGGAGGCGCTTGTTTGGCTTCGGCATCGGTAAGTTTCCGAGGGGGGCCGCCGTCGCGACCGACCACGTAGGTGTCCGGCAACTTCAGGGTTGGGTCGCCGGCCTGCTTCCACTGGAAATAAATCTTTTGGCTGTCGCCGGACCAGCGAATACCGGAGGGTTCATAGCCCACCAGGCCGGGCCCGCGCATGATGGTGTCGATGTTTAGGTCGAACTTTCCCGCGGCGCGCATTCCGGCGGCGGCCGCCAGCGCTAACGTGGCGAACGCGACGCAGGCTTTCAGTTTGTCTGAGGTCATTAGAATCGTCCGTGATTCAGGATTCTACAGCAGCGCCGGGTCCAGGCGCTCCTGTGGGTTCGAAGGGGTCATGACGGGAGCCGTTCCGTCCGCTTTCTGCAAAAAGCGCAGCAAGGCTTCTTCGGATCCGCTGAAAAAGCAATCCACCAGATCGCGCACGGCCATGCGGCAAAGCGTGTCGCGGCTGAGTTGCGGGACATAGACAAAAGACCGTCCTACTTTGCGCCGGGTTACGCCTCCCTTGCGCGCCAGACGGTCGAGAACGGTCATTACGGTGGTATACGCGAGGCTGCGGTCCCGCAGCAGTCCCTGGCGGACGTCCTTGACGTTGCCCTCGCCGAGGGTCCACAGAACCTTGAGGCACTCCAGCTCGAGCGGCGGCGGAATCTCGCTGGCGGGACCGGTCTTGCGCATCTCAATCTTTGTGCAGCGCCTGCTGAAGCTTTTCGCCTAATACAGAAAAGGTCCTCTGAATCGGAGATTGAGCCGGAGTGGCAATGGCTGGGGCGTGCGCCGGCGAAGATAGCTTGGGTTCTTCGGACGCCGCGTCTTCCAGATACTTCGCCTTCTTCAAGACCGCGCGGTCCAGCGCCGAGCTGTAGCCGGTCCAGCAGCCTTCCACACGCACATCCCGCGCCACCATTCCGCGCATGCACTCCATCTTCGAATCGAGGTTATCGAGGTGATGCAGCAGCATGGCTTCCAGAAACAAGGGCACTTTGGGCGACCCGTACTCCATTTCGCCGTGGTGACTGAGAATCAGGTGTTCCACCAGCGTGCGCAGACGCGGCGGAAACTCCGGGAAGGCTTGCAGCTTTTCGTAGAGCATGCGCATGCCGATGGAAATGTGCCCGACCAGCTGGCCTTCCGTGCTGTATCCGAATGACCGGTCATAGGTGAGCTCACTAACCTTGCCTATGTCATGCAGCACCGCGCCCGTCAGCAGCAGATCTAAATCGACATCGCGATAATGTACCGCGGTCATCTTGCATAAGGTGCAAAGCGAAAGCACGTGCTCCAGCAGTCCGCCGAGCCAGGCGTGATGCACGCTCTTGGCCGCGGGCGCCAGGCGCAGCATACGAGCGATCGCCGGATCATTAAGGAAAGCTTCAACCAGCCCGCGCAAATGGGGATTGCCGATGCCCGCCACAATCCCGCGAAGCTCGGCGAACATCTCCGCCGGGTCGCGCTCCGAGGCGGGAAAGTAATCCGCGAAATCGACCTCGCGTTCGTCCACGCGCGCCATTTTGTGAATGGTGAACTGCGGCCGGTTCTGGAAGATCTGCATCAGACCCTTCACCTTGACGAAGTCGTCGCGGTCAAAGGTGTCCATCACCTCGCTGACGTTATCCCACATCTTGGCGTCCAACTCGCCCGTGCGGTCTGCGAGGTGAAGCGAAAGATAGGGCTCGCCAGATTTCTTTTGCCGTACTTCCTTTACATGCACCAGGAAAGTTGCCGTGACTACGAGGTTCGGCTGAAGGTCTCGGACACAGGGAGATTTCATTTGGACGTGCTGGTGTCCTTGGTCTTGGTCCCGGGAATGGGAATTGCCCACAGTAGTTTTTTGTGATGCGTCTTCGTAACTACTTCGGCCTTGGTGACGGTCTCCGGCTTCAGGGTCGCCGGATCTTTCCAGGTGGTGTCCATGCCGGGTGCGGCGCCGGAATCGGTCCAGCCGGGTTTGATTTCAAGGAATGCGGTTTTGCGCAGTTCAATCAAGTACTCGCGCACCTTGGGCTGCATTTGAGGGCCAGCCAGGCGCTCCGTGATCTCATTCTCCACTTCAGACATTTCAGCCTGACCCTTCTTTTGGTGGTCGTCAACCTTCAAGATCAAGTACCCGCTGTCCACTTTGATGGGATCGCTGACGAAGCCTTTGGGTTTATCCCAAACCGCGTCTTCGATGGTCTTGTTCAGCTCGCCTTTCTTGAATCCCCCGAGGTCGCCGAACTGCTTGGCCGTGACGGCATCGGAATTATCGCGAGCCATCTCAGCGAATCGTTCGCCCTTCTTGGCCCTCGAAACCAGATCCTTGCTTTTCTTCTCGGCGACGGCTTGACCGGCGGCATCCTTGCCGTCGGTGGAAACCAGGATCTCACGCAGGAAAATGCGCTCCTCGCGCACAAACTCGGTTTTGTGCGCATCGTAGTATTTTTGAATCTCTTCGCGCTTGGGGCTAAGCTTGCCGCCCACTTCCTGCCGGATCACGCGCTGGGTCAGCATCGAGTTCTTGGTGTCGTTCCGGAAGTCCTCATACGACTGCCCGGTTTTCTCGCGGACAAAATCGTGAAACTTGTCAGGATCGGAGATTTTGTACTCCTTCTGGATCTCCGCCATGTACTTGCTCAGTTCGGCGTCCACGCTGAGGTTGAGGTCCTTGGCCTTCTGGACCAGCAGGAGCTGGTCAATACGGTCCCGCAACAAGTCCTTCTCGTGTTCGGCGATGGCGGCCGGGAGCGCCGCGGGAGCCACGCCTTGCTGCCGCAGCTCGGAATCCAGCTGTTTGCGGTTGTGGTCGAGCTCGCCGCGCGTGATGATGTCCCCGTTGACCTTGGCGACGATCTCGTCGATGACGCTTACGCCAGTCACGTCCGCGCCAAGTGCAAAGACGCCCGCAAACACACCGGCCGCAGCCAAGAAAACGCCTGTCCGTTTCATATAAAACCATTATCCAACAATCCGGCCCTTACCTGGCTCGCAGCCGGTCAATCTGTTCCAAAGCTTCCTGGGGTTCCGGGTTTTCGCGAGCTTCGCGTTCGAAGGCCTCCAGCGCGCCCTTGGGATCGCCCTTGGCGGACAGGACCATGCCCAATGCGAAGTAGAAATCGCGGAATTCATCACGATTCCTCAATTCAATGGCGTGGCGGACCGCGCTCTCGGCGGCGTCTGGCCGTCCGAGCCTCAATTCCGAAAGACCGAAGTACAGGTGGGGCGCGGCCTCGAGAGGCGCGCGTTCCGTGGCGCGGCTAAGATATCGCTCGGTTTCGAGATAAGAGCCGAGCTGATAATAACAGCGGCCCAGCAGGTAGTTCGCCTCATACATTTCGGGCCACAATTCGATCGCCTTTTGGTAATACGGAAGTGCGTCCCCGGCGCGCCGTTGAAGCATCATGGAAGTGCCCATTCCCAGCCATGCGAGATGGTTCTGTGGCGCTACTTCGATGCCGCGTTGGAACAACGCCGGATTGCTGGCCCATTGGCCCGACTGGCGCACGGTTCCGAACGCCATCGCAGCGAGTATCAGCGCCGCCGCCCCGGCCTGCAGCGCGCGTGGGCGCAAGCGGTGCAAGGCGGCCGCCGCGAGAATCGCGAAGCCGATGGAGGGAAGGTAAAGATACCGGTCATGCGCCAGTTCCGCGCGCGGAAACAGCCTCAGGTTCAGGACGGGCAGGAGCGGCAATACCATCCACATGGTACAGAACGCGGCCACACGCCATTTCCGGCCCCACCACCACAACCCGGAAGCGATGGCGGCCAGAATCAGGCAGGGCAGAATGAAATGCCGCATGTCCGGCGCCGTTACCAAGGGCATATCGTTGAAGACGCTTAAATCCGAGGGCCACACGAGGTGTCGCGCGTAGAACACCAGGACCTCGGGCCACGTCATGATCAAGGTGCGCCACGGGATAGGCGTTACCACCAGCGAAAAGTAACCCATCACCTTGTAGCGGATTGCCAGAAACAGCATTGTAACCACCAGGTGCGGCAGCGATTCTCCCAGCGCTAGCTTCAGGCGTTCCCAGAAGCGCTTTCCCGAAGCTTGCAGCCATTCATAGCACCACAACAGCGGCAAAAGGGCCAGCGCGTTCTCCTTGGTAAGGAGCGCCACCGCGAAGAGCGCCAGGGATGCGGCCAGCCAGAGGCGTCCGGGACGGAGGTAACACAGGAAGGACCCGACGACAGCCGCCGCCGTGACGGGTTCGTTTATGGCGGAAACCCAAGCCACGGACTCAATATGAACTGGGTGCAAACCGAATACCGCGGAGGCCATCACACCGATCCGCCAATCGTCAGTAAGGCGACGCGCGAGGAAATAGACCAGCAGCGTAACCAGCAGGTGCATCGCCACGCTGGTGAGGTGCCACCACATCGCATCCAAGCCGAACAACTTTTGTTGAATCAGCAGACTGACCAGAAACAGGGGACGGTAATACGGAGTGGGCGCGTACGCGCGCTTCCAGGCCCAGACGTTGCCGGTGAAATAGTGGGGAAGCATTCGCCAGGAGTTGAGCTGGGAGGTCTCGACAATCTGGGGATAGTCGTCATAGACGAACTCGTATTCCAGGGTCTGTAGGTAAACGGCGGCAGTCGCCAGAAGCACGGCGAGCACTGCCAGGCGGATCCACACTCGGCGTTCTCGCGGGGGCATCGAACTCTCAGTATATGGGCGAGGCCGGAGACGCCGCGAGTAACGAGAGGTGCGCCCTTTTGCTTGTTAAACTAGTTGCGGAGTCCGATGCCAACGCCAACCAGCTTACAAGCCTCGGTAGAAACCGCCGGAATGCCCGGCCATGACGATCTTATTCGCGCTTTTCGCGTGATGTATACCTCGCGGCGTTTGGATGACCGCGAGATTCTGCTCAAGAACCAGAACCGAATCTATTTCCAGATCAGCGGCGCGGGCCACGAAGCCATAGGCGCCGCCGCGGGCCTGGCGCTGCGAGCTGGGCGCGATTGGTTTTACACCTACTATCGCGACCGCGCGCTATCGCTGATGCTGGGAGTAAGTCCCGAGCAGATGCTGCTGCAGGCAGTGGGCGCCGCCTCCGATCGTGCCTCGGGGGGACGCCAGATGCCGTCCCACTGGAGCGACCCGGGCCTTAACCTGGTTGCGGGATCGTCGCCAACCGGGACGCAGTGGCTTCAATCCGTCGGCTGCGCGCAAGGCTGTGTTTATTTGGACGCGAAGACCGGTGAGGTGACGCTGGCCTGCGGCGGGGAAGGCTCCACTAGCGAAGGCGAATTCTGGGAGACCATCAACGCGGCTTGTCTCGAGAATCTACCGGTGGTGTTTCTGGTGGAAGACAACGGCTACGCTATCTCGGTTCCGGTTGAAAGGCAAAGTCCCGGCGGCAACGTCGCCAGCTTGCTCAGCGGATTTTCGACATTGCATCGGATTGAGGTGGATGGCACCGACTTTCTGGCGTCCTATCGAGCGATGACAGAGGCGGTGGAGTATGCGCGCTCCCGCCGCGGTCCGGCTCTGGTCCACGCAACGGTGATTCGTCCTTACTCGCACTCGCTCTCCGATGACGAGAAACTTTACAAGACTCCGGCCGAGCGAGCGGAGGAGGACGCCCGCGAGCCGATCCGGAAATTCTCCAAGTATCTGCTCGACGAAGGCATTCTGGACGCTCACGCGCTGGATCTCATCGTGCGTGAAATCGATAATGAGCTGCAGGAGATCACGGATCGGGTGCTGCGAGCCGCGCCGCCGCCCAAAGGCTCCGCGCTGCGGCATCTATATTCGGAGACGGTGGATCCGACGTCGGCGCAATTCGACGCCGCGCCACAACTGGAAGGCCTGCCGCGCACGATGGTGGATTCCATCAACCGGACGCTGCAAGAAGAGATGCGCCGCGATCCGCGGGTGCTGGTGTTCGGCGAGGATGTCGCGGATTGCAGCCGCGAGCAGAACCTGGGCGAGGTCAAGGGTAAAGGCGGAGTCTTCAAGGCCACCGCGAAACTTCAGACCGAATTCGGCTCCGCCCGCTGCTTCAACAGCCCGCTGGCCGAGGCGGGCATTGTCGGCCGCGCCATCGGCATGGCGACACGCGGGCTGAAACCGGTTCCCGAAATCCAATTCTTCGATTACATCTGGCCGGCCATGATGCAGATCCGCGATGAAATGGTGACGCTGCGCTGGCGCTCCAACGGAGGGTTCAAGTGTCCCATGGTGATCCGCGTCCCTATCGGGGGATATCTGAATGGCGGCGCCATTTACCACAGCCAGTGCGGCGAGGTAATCTTCACCCACCTGCCCGGTCTGCGGGTAGTGTTTCCCTCCAACGCACTGGACGCATGCGGGCTGCTTCGCACCGCCATTCGTTGCGACGATCCGGTATTGTTTCTGGAGCACAAGCGCCTGTATCGCGAGCCTTACAATCGCTCGCCGCATCCGGGTCCCGATTACACAATTCCGTTCGGGAAAGCGAAAATCGTCAAGTCCGGGAAGTCGCTGACCATCATCACGTACGGCGCGCTGGTGCAACGATCCCTGCAGGCGGCGCTGCAAATTGAGCAGCGGAACCCCGAGACGACGGTGGAGATCATCGATCTGCGGACGCTGGCCCCGTACGACTGGGAAGCGATTCAAGCATCCGTCGAGAAGACCAGCCGCGTCCTGATTGCGCATGAAGACACGCTCTCATTCGGGTACGGGGCGGAGATCGCCGCCCGCATCGGGAGCGAGTTGTTTGAGCATCTGGACGCGCCGATTGCGCGCGTGGCGGCGCTGGACACCTGGGTGGGTTATCACCCGCAGCTGGAGGCCGAGATTCTGCCGCAGGTGGATACGCTGGTTGCGGCCGGTGAACGTACGTTGAAGTGGTAAGACTCCGGGCGAGCTCACCAGCGCTGCTGGGTGGCGGGCGAACAGTTCGAGATGTTGCGGCCCTCGCCTTCCATCGATTCGAAAACCGACTGCACAGCCACGCGTCCGGGTCCCGTTAATCGAAGCCAGACGTAGCGGTTGCTCCAGGATCCCCAGAAGCTGTAACTGGCCTGGGGCTGCTCGAAATGCAGGTGCATGGATACCGCTGGATCTTTGAAGATCAGCGAGGTCGGCTTGACCAGAATGGTCTGACCGGCAGCCAACTCGCGCACGAACACGTTGCCGGCCGCATGCAGCAAGAGCAAGCCCGGCGAGCGGGGGGCCTGGAACCGGTCCATAAACATGCCCAGCGGATAATGCGTTTCGGACTCATTGCCGGAATTGGTGGTGAACCAGACGCCGGTGGTGAACCAGTCATACGTGACGTTGCTGGTGGCCACCATGAACAAGTGCTCGCGGACATCGATTTCCTGGCCGGGCTGAATTGGCAGGGCAATCATCTCGCCAGGCGCGTCGCGAGAGAAGGCGATATGGCCGGGACCCTGGGCCTGGGTCATGATCAAGGGCATGCCGGCCAGCAAGCGGCTCCATCCGCCGCGCAGGGGCATGGTGGTGATGGCCACCTGGGGGTCCTTCCACAGCACCACGTGGTGCGTGAAATAAACGCTGTCTTCGGGCGCGAGTTTCAGGTCCGCCACAGGGACGTACAGGCCTTCAATCTGGCAGAACGAATTCCCGAACTGTAGCTTGGCCATGTCCTTGCGGCCCGGCAGCTTGCCCCACCCGGACCGAGCGACGCTCTCCGGCAGGTCCAGCGTAGCGCCGCAACTCGGACAGCTCGTCACAGTTCCATCGGTGATCTCGCCGCACCAGGCGCACTTCACGGTTGGACCAGCGGGTGGCTGAAGGCGGGCTTCAGGCGGAGCGGAACGCCTCACCGGTGTGCCGCATCCCGTGCAGAAGCCGGCGGTCTCGGGAATTCCGGCGCCACAAGTTGTGCAGAACATGGCGCGCTCTCAATCCGTGTGGTGATGCACGTACATGGACTGGATACCAACCCGGCCGGGGCCGGTCATCTTCGCGAAGCTCATGCTGGCGCCGCCGAAAAAGCCCGTTGTCAGCCGCTGCAGCTCTACTTCCATGCCGACGGTGGAATCCTTGTACAGGAAGGCGCCCGGTTCCACCATGATGCTCTCGCCGGCTCGCAACGTGCGCTCGAAAACATTCCCGTAACCGTGCAGGATCAGCAGACCCTGGGAGCCGGAGGTGATGAAGCGATCCATGAACATGCCCTGGCCGCCGAACAAGATGTTCGTGAGACCTTTGATTCGTATATAGGAATACTGAACCTGCTGGGAAGCCAGCAGAAACGCATGCTCCCGGACGTCCAGTTCCATGCCGGGATGCAAGGGCAGCACCACCAGCTCGCCGGTGGCGTCGCGCGAGAACGCGATGCGGCCGGGCCCGCTGGCCACGCTGATGATGAACGGCATTCCCGCCAGCGCGCGCTTGATTCCGCCCGACAACTGCATCACCGTCAAGGGAACGCTTTCATCCTTCCATAACATCACGTGATGTTCGAAAAAGATGGAGTCGCCGCGCGCCA
Organism: Bryobacterales bacterium; assembly: GCA_043743755.1. Classification (GTDB taxonomy): domain Bacteria; phylum Acidobacteriota; class Terriglobia; order Bryobacterales; family Bryobacteraceae; genus JALYHQ01. The sequence continues at coordinate 9,859 of JAYTVY010000196.1, forward strand.
GATTGATTTCAGCTACCGGGACAATCTCGCCTTCCACCTGGCAAGTGCTGGAGCTGAACTGGATCTCGGTCATGTCCTTGATCCGCGGCGCCTCGCGCCAGCCGGATTCGCTCACCAGATTGCGAATATCCAGCGGGGCTCCGCAGGCGTGACAAGCCAAGGCGGATTTAGGGTTCATGCCCTGGCACCACTGGCATTGAATGCGCTCCAAGGGTTCGACGCCAGGAATAGAGTCAGTCATCGATGACCGTTACGCGCGCGGTTCCGAGAGCGGA
>JAYTVY010000197.1:0-6371 GCA_043743755.1 Bryobacterales bacterium
GGCATCCAGGCAAGCAGGGGGGCAGGACTGCTGGCGAAGGAGGGTTCCGAAGGCGCCACGGAGGACGTTCCCGGCTTTGCCAGGCGGGAAGTAAAGCGAGGAAAGGGCGCGGAAGTGGAAGCGCGCGCGCTGGAGGTCGAAGTGGATGGAGTGCCTCTCGGCATACTCTAGCATTCGAATGCTTGTCTGTCGGCTATCATCGGAGTGTGGGATTCATTGTTGGCGTTCCGAGGGAGACCTTTCCCGGTGAGAGGCGCGTGGCGGTTACGCCGCGGGCCGCGGAAGCTCTTATCAAGGCCGGGATTGGCTTAATAGTGGAGCATTCCGCCGGCATCGCGGCGGGGTATCCGGACAGTCAATATGAAGCGCGGGGCGCGAAACTCGGAGAGCGCGGCGATGTATTTCGCGAAGCGGACGCCATTGTTCAAGTGCGCACGCTGGGGGCGAATCCGGATGCAGGCCGCTCCGATCTGCATTTTTTTCGCGGCGGGCAGATACTGATCGGGCTGGCCGAGCCGCTTACGGCGGCGCGCGAGTGCGAAGATCTGGCCGGGATCGGCGTATCGCTGTTCGCGCTGGAGCTGGTGCCGCGCATTACGCGAGCGCAGAGCATGGACGTGCTTTCTTCCATGGCCACGCTGGCCGGTTACGAAGCCGTGCTGCTGGCGGCCACGGCGCTGCCGAAAATATTTCCGATGCTGATGACCGCGGCGGGCACCATTACGCCGGCTCGGGTCTTTGTGCTGGGCGCGGGAGTGGCCGGACTGCAAGCCATTTCGACGGCAAAGCGTCTGGGCGCGGTGGTGTCGGCTTACGACGTTCGCCAGGCTGTCAAAGAACAGGTGGAGAGCGTGGGCGCGAAATTTGTTTCGCTGGATCTGGACTCCGCGCAATCGGAAGACAAGGGCGGCTACGCGAAATCGATGGACGAGGATTTTTATGCGCGCCAGAGGCAGCTGCTGACCGGCGTTCTGCACGATCAAGACGTCGTGATCACGACGGCGTCCGTGCCGGGCCGCAAAGCTCCGGTGCTGATTACGGCGGAGATGGTGGACGCGATGCAGCCGGGGTCCGTGCTGGTGGACATCGCGGCCGAGCGCGGCGGCAATTGCGAGCTGACGCGTCCGGGCGAAACGATAGACCACCACGGCGTCGGCATTCTGGGTCCGCTGAACCTGGCTTCCATGGTTCCCTTCCACGCCAGCCAGATGTTCGCCGGAAATGTCACGGCATTTTTGAAGCTGCTGGCCCCGAAGGGCGAGCTGGCCATGAACCTGGATGACGAAATCCTGCGCGAAACCCTGGTGGTTCACAACAATGAAATAGTGCACCCGCGGGTGGCCCAGCTGCTCGGCGTGGGGCAGGCCGGTAACTTGCGGGCCGATTAGCAATCGGTCCTTCCGCATGAGTTTAATCCTCAGCTGCCAGGCCATAGCCAAAACCTACGGCGCCCGCCCGCTATTTGACAACCTTTCGCTCTCGATTTCGGATGGCGAGCGGATCGGCCTGATCGGACCGAACGGCTCCGGCAAATCCACTCTGCTGGGAATTCTCGCGGGGCAAATCCCGCCCGACGGCGGAACTGTTTCGCTAAGGAAACTTGCCACGGTGGGATATGTGGCGCAGCAGGACGATCTGCCCGAGGGAGTGACCGTGCGGGAGGCGATGGACTCCAGCGCACGGACGGACGTGATTTTGGGAAAAGCCGGATTCACGGATCAGGACGCGCCCGTGGATTCGCTTTCGGGAGGGTGGAAGAAGCGGCTGGCCATCTCTCGCGCGCTGCTGCGGAATCCGGATCTGCTGATTCTGGACGAGCCCACCAATCATCTGGATCTGGAGGGAATTTTGTGGCTGGAACGGATGCTGGCCAGCGCGCCGTTCGCCTCATTAGTAGTCAGCCACGACCGCTACTTCCTGGAAAACGCGGCCAACGCGATGGTAGAGATCGACCGCGTGTATCCGGACGGGATCTTTCGGGTGGACGGCAATTACAGCGAGTTTCTGGAGAAGAAAGAGGAGTTCCTGCATGCGCAGGCGAAGCACCAGGACGCGCTGGAGAACCGCGTGCGGCGGGAGATCGAGTGGCTGCGGCGCGGTCCCAAGGCGCGTACGACAAAATCGAAGGCGCGAATCGACAACGCGGGGCGGCTGATGTCGGAGCTGGGCGATCTTTCCCAAAGAACGTCGCAGCGCTCGTTGCGGATGGACTTCACGGGTACCGACCGGCGCACGAAGCGGCTGATGGAAGCCGAGGGGGTGGCCAAGCGGCTGGGCGGGCGCGCGCTCTTCGACGATCTGTCATTTGTGCTGGCGCCGGGAACCCGAGTTGGGTTGCTGGGACCGAACGGGAGCGGCAAGACCACACTGTTGCGGATGCTGGCGGGCGAAATGGAGCCGGACACGGGAACCATGCGGCGCGCGGACGACATCCAGATTCAATATTTCGACCAGAACCGTGAGCAACTGGATCCGGCCCAGACGCTGCGGCGAGCGCTGGCGCCGGAAGGCGATACGGTGAATTTTCGCGGCCGTCCGGTGCATGTGGCGGGATGGGCGGCGCGCTTTCTGTTTCGCGGCGAGCAATTGGAGCTGGCGGTGTCGCGGCTGTCGGGAGGCGAGCAAGCGCGCGTGCTGATCGCGCGGATGATGCTGCGGCCGGCCGACGTCCTGCTGCTGGACGAACCTACAAACGATCTGGACATTTCGACGCTGGAGGTGCTGGAAGAGAATTTGCTCGATTTTCCGGGCGCGCTGGTGCTGGTGACACATGACCGCTATTTGCTGGACCGGGTGTGCACGGCGATCGTGGGGCTCGACGGACAGGGCGGCGCGAGGCTGTTCGCGGATACGGCCCAGTGGGTACGCGAGGCGGGGCGTCCGATGGCGAATGCGCGCGAATTCAACCCGCCGCCGGAACGGGAGCGCAAGCCGGCGAAGAAGCTCACCTTCACCGAGAAGCGTGAGTGGGAACAAATCGAAGAGCGGATTCTGGAGGCCGAGGAAGCGCTAAAGCGCGCGCAGGAAGAGCTGCAGAATCCGGAGGGGATTTCCAATCCGGCCGTGATGCACGCGCGGCATGAGGCGCTGGTGGCGGCGCAGGCCGAGTCCGACCGGCTGTATGCGCGGTGGGCCGAGCTGGAGTCAAAACTCGCTTGAATTCCCCCACCGTGTACACGGTCCCCTCCACGGGCTGGCTGCGATTCTGGCGAGTTCTGAAACTGGTGTGCATTTCCACCTACGAAGACAACTGCGTCGGGCTCGCAAAAGGTGCGGCGTACTCTTCCCTGCTCTCCTTTTTTCCCGTGCTGGCATCCATTGCGGCGATTCTAGTGCTGGCGAACGCCGAGGCGGTTGCCAGCGTGCTATCGAGCTTCCTGTTCGAAGTGGTGCCGCCGGGCACCGAGGACCTGGTGAAGTACCAGTTCGCGGTGAAGGGGCAGCGTCCCATCTGGCTGCTGGTGGTGGCGAGTCTCCTGTCGCTGTGGGCCGCATCGGGCGTGATGATGAGCTTAATGGAGGGATTTCAAGCGGCGTATCGATTGCCGTCCGGCCGCTCGTTTCTGCACCAGCGCCTGGTCGCGGTGATGCTGGTGATGCTGACGGCGATTCCCGCGGTGGGCGCGTCCGCGCTGATTCTGTTCGCGGGGCGCGCGGAGATTGAGCTGCTGCAATGGGGCGGCGTCGAAACCGAAGGCGAGCAGATCAAGACGGGACTGATTGTGCTCAGCCGCATCTCGACATACACCATCGCTTTCTTGGGCACCGTGCTGGCGACCGGGCTGCTGTATTACTTCGGGCCCAACCGGCCGCTGAAATTTCGCAGCGTGTGGCCGGGCGCATTTCTGGCGACGGTGTTGTGGATGCTGGGCACGTCTGGGTTCGCGTGGTACGTGAGGAATATCGCGAATTACAACCTGCTGTACGGTAGCCTGGGAGCGGTGATTGCGCTGTTGGTGTGGATGTACGTGATGGCGATTGTGGCGCTGGTCGGGTGCGAGTTTAATGCGGAGCGGGAGCGGCTGGCAACCGGCCCGTAACGACGCTAAGGATTTATCATTGCAAATTGTCCACCGCGTGGATAATATACAAGGATGATTCCCCGCAGGGCGTACGAAATCCAAACGATGCCACGGCGTTGGAAGCCCATAGGTTCAGCGCGAGGGCTAATGACGTCCAACTGGAATAGTTGAGCATTAGTCTCATCCCTCTAGAGCCTAGCGCCCTTGCCGGATAGCGGGAAGCGTAGGCCATTGTGGATGGGGAAAAACGGGTCCGTAGTGCTTGATATTCCGGCGCACATGATCAATGAATCGATGTGCCATGAATATCCGTGCCCTACTTCAATATGAGCGTCACCGCCTGCCGTCTAGCCGGGGCTCGCTGCGGACGCCGGTCGGGACAAATCCGCCGCCTGCGGAAGGCCGGCTAGATCCACGCGGCTGACACCACATCCGAACCACAGTCTGAACCCGCCGCCGAAGCCATCGCACGCATCGATGCCCCGTGTCCTGGCTGCACGGCGCTGAAAGCCGCAGCACGTCCCGGTTGTCGGCGTAGGAACGCCCACGCGTTACCGTGGGCGCCATGAACGCGCCGTGGTGGCAGGACGCTGGCGGCGCCACGTCCAACGCCAAGGGCGGGGATCTTACAGGTCTTCCGGTCGCAGGCCCGTGTGCTTCGCCACGCGGCTTAGAATCTTGCGGCCCAGTTCATCATTGTCGTGAAAGGCAAACTCGTAGTCCGACCAGCCTTCGCGGGTCAGGAGCTTGTGGGAACCACTTTGCCGCTTGACGCGCCAGCCGATACGTTCCAAGGCGGCCAGCACGCGGCGCGCCTTAGTCGCTGGCCATTTGCTCACTCAGCACCTGAAACGAGACGTTGAGGGCCGACACCGGCAGTTCGGCGTGCTTGATCCGATCGGCGATCACCTCGATAGCCAGTCTCTCGGTGTTGCTGATGGCTTCCTCGCGCGTCTGCCCGTAGGCCATCACCCCGGGGAGTTCCAGCGCCTCGGCGATCCAGCGGCCATCATCTTCCCGGTCGATCTCGATGGAAAGGTGCACCCCTACATTGTATGCCGGACCCCCATCGAAATCCGCCCATGAACTGTGAGACCGGTGCGCGGCGGGGCCACCAAACTGGCCGCTATGCCGGCTGCAATCGCAATTTGATGGACAAGGCTGACGTGGTGGGCCCTGAAGGATTTGAACCTTCGACCAACGGATTATGAGTCCGCTGCTCTAACCGCTGAGCTAAGGGCCCGGGCGTTCCTCTATATCGTAACGCGCCGGTCCGGCGGGTTAGCGCACGAAGCCGGGCAGGATGATGGCAAGGGCCAGCAGTGCGACCGCGATCCACAGCGGGGCCTTGCCGTTGACGGCGTTGATCAAGGCGACTACCAGCGCGAGAATCGCGAGTATCAGGGAAATTGACATGCGCCCACTCTATCACGAGTGTGAGTGAGATACTGACCTGTACCGCATGAACCGCCCTTCCATGCTTCGCCGCGTCCAGCAGCATCCCGGCCAGTGGGACATCATTGTCGCGGGCGGTGGGGCGACGGGGATCGGCATCGCCATTGACGCGGCGTCGCGCGGGTATGACGTGCTGCTGCTGGAGCGGAGCGACTTCGGCAAAGGCGCGTCCAGCCGGAGCACCAAGCTGGTGCACGGTGGGGTGCGGTATCTGGAACAGGGCAATATCTCGCTGGTGATGGAGGCGTTGAAGGAGCGCGGGCTGTTGTTGCGCAACGCTCCCCACCTGGTGCGCGATCTCGCTTTTGTGGTGCCGAATTACGAGTGGTGGGAAGCGCCGTTCTACGGAATCGGACTGAAGGTATATGACCTGTTGGCCGGCAAGTATGGATTCGGGGCTTCGCGGCTGCTGTCGAGGGAGCAAACGCTGGAGCGGCTGTCCACCATCAAGACCGAAGGATTGCGCGGCGGCGTGGTTTATTATGACGGCCAGTTCGACGACGCGCGGTTGCTGATCCACATGGCCGCAACCGCGGCCGAGCAGGGCGCGACGCTTTTGAACTATGCGGCGGTGACGGGCATTGTCAAGGACGCCCAGGGGTTCGCGAGCGGCGTGACAGCGCGCGACGAAGAAAGCGGCGAGGAATTCGCAGCGGGCGCGAAGGTTGTGGTGAACGCCACGGGCGCGTGGACGGATTTTCTGAGGCGCGAGGCAGACGCGGCGGCGACGGCCATCATCGCTCCCAGCCAAGGGATCCATCTGGTGTTTCCGCGCTCGTTTCTTCCGGGCGAGAGCGCGATCATGGTGCCGCACACGAGCGACGGGCGGGTGATGTTCGCGATTCCCTGGCATGGTCACGTGATTGTGGGGACTACCGATACGCCGCTTGCGGA
>JAYTVY010000198.1:0-14846 GCA_043743755.1 Bryobacterales bacterium
CGGAATTTTGTCGCCGGCCGCGACGTCGATCACATAGATCCACGCATCCACCAGCTCCGGGCTGAAGGCGGCCGCGAGATTGTCGCCGCCGCTTTCAACGAAGATCAACTCGAGGCCCGCGTGAGCGCGCTCCAGTTCGGCGATCGCGTCCAGGTTCATGGAGGCATCCTCTCGAATCGCCGAATGGGGGCAACCTCCGGTTTCAACGCCGGCCACTCGATCCGGCGGCAGCGTGCCCTGGCGGATCAGGAACTCGGCGTCTTCCCTGGTGTAAATGTCATTGGTGACTACGGCGAGGTTTACCGTCGGCCACAAAGCCTGGCTGAGTACATGTACAAGCGCGGTTTTTCCGCTGCCTACCGGTCCCGCCACGCCGATTCGAAAAGCGTCCATGTCAAGCTCCTTGTTCAGAACAGGAAATACCGCTGCGCGAGGGGAAGGACGCTCGCCGGTTCGCAGGTGAGCAGCTCTCCGTCGGCGCGAACCTCGTAGGTTTCGGCATCCACTTCGATATGCGGAGTGGCCGAATTGTGCAACATGCCCGCTTTGCCGATCTTGCGGCAATTGGCGACGGCAACCGGCCGCTTGCGAAGGCCCAGCCGCTCCACATGGGGCAGGGAGGCGCTGGACACGAAGGTTGCGCAGATGGCCTGCGTGGCGCCGCCGAAGGATCCGAACATGGGGCGGTACAGCACGGGCTGCGGAGTGGGAATGGATGCATTCGCATCGCCCATTACGCTCCACGCAATGAATCCGCCCTTGATTACGATCTCGGGCTTGACGCCGAAGAACGCGGGATGCCAGAGCACCAGATCCGCCAGCTTGCCAGGCTCGATGGAGCCAACTTCGGTGGAGATGCCGTGCGCGATGGCTGGATTGATTGTGTATTTGGAAACGTAACGCTTCACGCGCGCGTTGTCGTTGTCCGAGGAATCGCCAGGAAGCGCCCCGCGCTGGATTTTCATTTTGTGCGCGGTCTGCCAGGTTCGCGTCACCACCTCGCCGACCCGGCCCATGGCCTGCGAGTCACTGGACATCATGCTGATAGCGCCCAGGTCATGCAGGATATCCTCGGCGGCAATGGTTTCCTGGCGGATGCGGCTCTCGGCGAACGCAACATCTTCGGGCACCAGCGGATTCAGGTGATGACAGACCATCAACATATCCAGGTGTTCGGCGATGGTGTTGACGGTGAGCGGGCGAGTGGGATTGGTGGACGACGGCAGAATGTTCGGGTAGCCGGCGATCTTGATGATGTCGGGCGCATGACCGCCGCCCGCGCCCTCAGTGTGATAGGTGTGAATGGTTCTGCCCGCGATAGCCTGGATGGTACGGTCGACGAATCCAGTTTCGTTCAGGGTGTCCGTGTGGATGGCCACCTGGATGTCGTATTCATCGGCAACGCGCAGGCACGCATCGATCGCGGCGGGCGTAGTGCCCCAGTCTTCATGCAGCTTGAGGCCGCACGCGCCGGAGAGGATCTGCTCGGCCAGCGGGGCGGCGGTGGACGCGTTGCCTTTCCCTAGAAATCCGAAATTGAGAGGCCACGCCTCGGCTGCGCGCAGCATTTGCTCCATGTTCCAGCGTCCGGGAGTGCAGGTAGTGGCATTGGTGCCGGTGGCCGGACCGGTTCCGCCGCCGATCATGGTGGTGATGCCGTTCGAGAGCGCTTCGTAGATCTGCTGCGGAGAAATGAAGTGGATGTGCGTGTCGATTCCGCCGGCAGTTACGATGCGGCCCTCGCCGGCGATCACTTCGGTGGCGGCGCCCACCACCAGATCCGGATCGACGCCGGCCTGTGTATCCGGATTTCCCGCCTTGCCGATTTTCACAATGCGCCCGTTTTTGATTCCGATGTCGGCCTTGACGATGCCCCAGTAATCCACGATCAGCGCGTTTGTGATCACCAGGTCCAGAGCGCCGTGCTGGGCTTCTCGAATCGCGGTGGAGCTTTGACCCATGCCGTCGCGAATCACCTTGCCTCCGCCGAAGGTGATCTCGTCGCCATACACAGCGTAATCGCGCTCTACTTCAACGATGAGATCGGTATCCGCAAGACGGACGCGGTCGCCGGTGGTGGGGCCGTAAAGGTCCGCGTAAGTGCGCCGAGGAATTCGCGCGCTCATACGAGAGGCCCGTTGACCAGGCCGTTGTGGCCATACACGAATCGCCCGCCGGCGAAGGCCACCAGGGGGACCTCTTTCTCTTCTCCCGGTTCGAAACGAATGGCGGCGCCGGCGGGAATATCCAGCCGCATGCCGTAGGCGGCTGTGCGATCAAAGTCCAGGGCGGTGTTGGTTTCGAAGAAATGATAGTGGCTACCGGCCTGGATGGGGCGGTCCCCGGTATTGCGAACGGCGATCCGCAGAGCCGGCCGTCCCACGTTCAATTCGATCTCGTCATCGGCCAGAAAGTATTCTCCGGGATGCATGCGGCTCCTTATTGAATGGGATCGTGAACCGTCACCAGCTTGGTGCCGTCCGGAAAAGTGGCTTCCACCTGAACGTCGTGGATCATTTCGGGCACGCCGTCCATTACGTCGTCCCGGTGCAGGATGGAAGTTCCCAGCGCCATGATTTCGGCGACGCTCTTGCCGTCGCGCGCGGCTTCCAGGATTTCGGCGGAGAGAATAGCGATAGCCTCCGGGTAATTGAGTTTCAAGCCGCGGGCGCGCCGCTTTCGCGCCAGCTCGGAGGCCGTGAAGATCATCAGTTTTTCCTGCTCACGAGGAGTGAGATGCAACGCGTCCTCCTTGGATCAATGTACTTTTCGGGGAAGCGTGGCGACGCGGCCACAAAGAGACCATTTGGCGGCTTTCCACAATTCAACCAGCCCTTCGGTGAGAGCGCGGCCGCTGACCGCGACGCCGCGAATCACCAGGCCGTGCGCCCGCAGCGAGGTAACTCCCCATAATACATCGGGGCCCGAGCGCGCATCGGCGAGGGATTGCAGGTCGGCTTCGAAAGCGCGCCAGTAGCTTGCCGGTTCGCCGGCGCGGCATATGTAACACGCGGCGAAGTAGCGAAACGGTCCCAGTCTGACGGGCGATTCCATGGGCTGGTCTCGCGGCTGGAGGGTCCAACACTCGGTGGCTACCGGTTCGCCGTCGACTAGTAAATGGAAGCAGGACGCGAGCGATTCGTAGGCGAACAATTCCCCGGATGCTTCGCGTCCGGGCGCGACTATATCCCACCAGATCAGCGAGGCCGCGGGGGCTAATTCGATGCGAGTGGTCTGTTCAAAACGGCATCCGGCGAATGGAATCAATTGATCGGGGAGGTACTCGAAGTATCCGCCTTGGCCGACATTGACGATGGCGTCTTGCCTCGAGACGCTATTCTCCGAACGGCTGCGATGCACGCGAGTGGCGCCGGTGGATGTGACCTGCGCCCGCGCGAGGGGGCCGACATCCACGCGCCATTGCAGGGAGTCGGTATCGAGGATGCCGCCGGAGACATTGTGCAGGTGAGCCAGGCGCTCGCCGGAGGGAGCGTCGAAGCCGCGGACCACGCGCCACGGCGGTTCCTGCGCTTTCACGCGCAGCACGGTGGCATCGCGGGTGTCCAGATCGAATGCGAGGTGGAGGCGGGCGGCTGCCATTTTCAACTGATAAAGAGGCGGGTGTGCAGCGCCGGATGACGTGCGGAGGCCACGTCCAGCAGGGGCGTAAAGCATGAGATGGCGGCGGGCGGCGTAAGCGCGGCGCGGTGGACCGCATCCACGACGGCCGGCTTCAGGTTCCAAAGAATTTCGTGAGCGCGAGTCTGTCCCAGCGGCAGCAAGCGCTGGCAGCAGGAAATCAGGGAGGTAAGAGACTGTTGCAGGAAGGCTGCCGCCGCGGGACCCGAGTGGAGACCCATCGCGCCGGCCACCAGACCGAAAGCCGCCGCGAGATGGATCTCAAAGCCGGCCGCGGACGCGCGCTCGAGCAGGCTGAGTTTGGAAGTGCGCGCCGCAAGATGGAGAAAGCGGCGGCCCATCGCGGCGGACGCGTCGCGCGATTCCCGCGCGAGCTTGCGCGCGCCGAGGTCTAGATTCCAGTGCGCCCACTTTGCGAGATCGGGCTGGGGCTGGCCTGCCAGTTCGCAGCTGGCGGCGCAATACGCGGCTTCGAGGACGCCGGTTTCCTGCAACCAGGAAGCGAGGAAGGATTGCAATCCGGTTTCGTCGAGCAAGGCGGAGGCGACGAGAGATTCCAATCCGAAGGAGTGCGCCGCTCCGCCGATGGGCAATGCGCTATCGGCGAACTGTTGCAGGCGCAAGGCGGAGGTGAGGTCCATCGGAGCAATGATAGCTTGCGGTGGGGGGCGGGAAATAATCCACGTGCTGTAATCGGATGCCACTTTCAGAGCCGCGCGCGTCAAAGCAAGCGTACGCTATGCCGCGGGCGTGGAGGGAGCGGTTGTCGGTGCGCTTCCTTACGGGCGCGGCTCTGGGAGGGATGTGGAGGGTCGGGGGGAGCCAGCCGGGGGGCTGGCTGCGGGGCAGGGGCCCCGCCGTACCAAAAAAGAATCTAGAGGGAGAAGCCGGATTTTACGGCGTCTTTATGGAACATTTCTACTGTTTCGAGGGAATAGTCGTGGAGGTCTTTGTCGAGGAGGGGCAGTTTGTTGAGGATGTCGTTGGTGACGGTGATGATGTGGCAGCCGATGGCGTCGGCTTGGACGATGTTGAGGAGTTCGCGGGGGCTGGCCCAGATGAGCTCCATATTGGGGTAAGGGCGGAGGATCTCGACGGCAGAGGTCATCATGGGCAAGGGATCACGGCCGGTGTCGGCGACGCGGCCGGCGAAGACGGAGACGCAGGAGGGAGCATGGCCGCCTAATGCGGAGGCGACATCGCGCACCTGGTCCAGCGCCATGAGAGCGGTGACATTGAGCTTCACGCCGCGGCGGGCCAAGCGGCAGATCAGATCGTATGAAGGCTCGCGGCGGGTGTTGGTGACCGGGATCTTCACGTAGACATTGGCGCCCCACTCGGCGATCTTAAGCGCCTGGCGCTCCATCTGGTCGAATTCGTCGGCGAAGACTTCGAGCGAAATGGGACGGTCTGGAATGGCGCGGAGGATGTCGCGAGCGAAGGCTTCGTAATCCTGGATGCCGGCTTTGTGCATGAGCGTGGGATTGGTGGTGAAGCCGCTGATCCAGGGCTTGCGGTACATGTCGAGCATGGCGGCGCGGTCGGCGCCATCGGCGAACAACTTCACGCGCAAATCGGAAACGTTCATAAGTTGGTGACCAGTTCTTGAGTACGCTGGTAATCCTCCGGGGAATCGATCCAATACAGATTTTCGGTCATGCGGTATCCGAAGACGGGGAGGCCGGCCGCGAGCAGAGCGGGCAGCACGTCGCGGCCGAAGTCGCTGGGGCCGGGCGAGGGAATGTGGGCGAGAATGGCAGGCTCGGCGATCAATATGCCGGCGTTCACCCAGCTGCTGAAGATTTCATCGGGGCGGGGCTTTTCGAGGAAGCGCGTGACGCGGCCGTCATCCGCGACGCCGACTATTCCGCTGGCGGTTGCGTTCTCGCGATGAAACAGCGCGATGGTGACCAGGGCGCGGTGGGCTCGATGGAACGCGCTGAAGCGTTCCACGTCGATATCGGTGAGATTGTCGCCGTAAACAACGAGAAAGGGCTCATCGAAGAACGATTCCAGCTTCTTGACGGCCCCGGCGGTGCCCAGCAATTCCGATTCGCGAGAGTACTGGATGCGCACGCCGAAGCGTCGGCCATCGCCGAAGTGATCCACGATGGATTCGGGATGATAGTGCAAATTGATAGCAAGGTCGCGCACGCCATAGCTGGCCAACAGGCGCACGGTATGCTCGAGGATCGGGCGTCCGGCGATAGCGATCATGGGCTTAGGACGATCATCCGTGAAGGGGCGGAGACGGCGGCCTTCGCCGGCTGCGAGTAGCATGGCTTTGGCCGGTGCCTGCATGACCTGTCCCAGGTGAAGTTTAGCATGGCGAGCGCAGGCGCTTGCCGACGCGCGTGGTTCCGTAATATCCTCCTGACAGTGATTGTCTCTCGAACTCCTTTTCGAATTACGCTGGGCGGCGGTGGAACGGACCTCCCCAGCTTCTACGAAAAGCACGGCGGCTTCGTTCTGGCGATGGCCATCGATAAGTACATGTACGTGGTGCTGAACGTTCCCAACGCCGACCGGCTGATCCGGCTGCACTATACCAAGAGCGAAACGGTGGCGGGGATCGACGAACTGCAGCACGACCTGGCGCGCGAGGCGCTGAAGGCGCATGGGATTCGAGACGCGATTGAGATCGCTTCGGTGGCGGATCTGCCGGCGGGGACGGGGCTGGGATCGTCCAGCTGCTATCTGGTGGGGCTGCTCACCGCGATCCGGGCGTATCTGCTGAAGCCGATTCCGCTGGATGAGCTGGCGGAGGAGGCTTGCAATATCGAGCTGGATATTCTGAAGAAACCGATCGGGAAGCAGGATCAGTACATGGCCGCGTATGGCGGGCTGACGACGCTGGCCATCGATCGCGGCGGGCGCGTCACGGTGACGCCGCTGCGGGTGCCGGCGCATTCAGTGGCGGATTTCGTCTCAAACACGCATCTCTATTACACGAAAATGCAGCGCGACGCCACGGGAATTCTGGAGCACCAGAGCCGCAAGGTGAAGGAAGAGAGCGGGGGCGTGGTGGAGAACAGCCTGCTGCGCATCCGCGACATCGGGTATGAGATCGCGGAGGCGATGCGCGCTGGAAATTTCGACCGCTTTGGCGAGCTGATGCATGAGCACTGGATGGCGAAGCGGCAGCTTTCCGATAAGATCACGGTGCCTGAAGTGGAGCGGCTTTACGATCGTCTGCGCGAGGAGTACGGAGTGCTGGGCGGCAAGATCGCGGGCGCGGGCGGCGGCGGGTTTCTGATGCTGTACTGTCCGAAAAACGGGCGCAAGCTCATGGAGTTCATGGAGAGCCAAGGGATGGCGCGATTGAGTTATTCGGCCGAGTTTGAAGGGAGCCGGGTGATTGCGAACGTGCGCAACGCGCACGCGGAGCATTATCACTATCGCAGCTGGGCGATGGAGCGGTGAAGCGGGCTTAAGGCTTGCCGTTGGCGTCTTCGGGTTTGAGCGGATCTTCGGCGTTGCCGTTGGCGCCTTTGCCGGTTCCCGATAGGTCGCCCTTGCCGGGTAAATTTAGTCCTTTGATTTTGGATGCGGTGCCGCCGTTTGCAGTGCCATCTCCCGTTCCGGTAACAACCACGGGCGCTGCAGCGGGCGCCGCCATGGCGTCTTTTCCGCGGTTGACCAGGCGGTCAAGCGCGTCAGGGACGAAGCGCTCGGCGAAACCGGCGATGAAAGACCAGACCATGAGCTTGGCGTACTCGACGGCCGGCTCGGTCGGCGGAATGGCCTTCCAGCCCACCGCGCCAAGGTGAAAATCGAAACCGACGACCTTGGGAAAAATCATGCCGCCGACCAAATTGGCGAGGAAAATTAGAAATAAAACCACCGCGAAAATTGCGCCGCTGAGCGGGGACAAGTAGACGCTGGTGAGGCCATTTTCGAGCTGGAAGATGCTGTAAAGGGGGTCGCCATCGGTCGGTATGCTCTGGAGGCGCCGCTGCAAGCTGACGAATCCGCCGGTTGCGCCGGCGAACATCACCAACAGTAAAGTGCCAATCAAGACCTGGTCATACAAGAAGCACCACGAGGAGAACAAGCCGACTATGATGAGCCAGGCTCCCAGCAACAGCGAGGTAGTCTTCACGATGTGGCCGCGGAAGCGTTCGCGGATGGGAGCGAGAGAGTAATTCCAGTGTACGGCGCTCAGGACGCGATCCAAATCCGAGCGGAGCTCCTCTTCCTTTTGTTTCTCCTGTCCTTCGGGGCAGACGGCATTCTCATTGGGCGGATTCGATTTCTCGTACGCATCGTACTCGGAGGCGCCGGCGATCTCCTTGTACTTGCTGCGGAGAATCCAGGCGCGGCGGCGCAGAGCCGGGAAGGATTGCCGGCCGAGGATGTACTTTTCCAGCAAGAAAAGTTCCGACCAGGTCATGTCATTGGGCGTGCTCTCGAACTTGCTCAACAGGCTGGTAACGGCGGGAGGCTCGGCCGTCTGAGCCTGTTCACAGATGCGGTATTCGGCGACCACGTGCCGGAGATAGGCAAGGCCGAACACGGGGAGCCGGTCAATGCCGTCACCGGCGAGAAATGCGAAGCGAGGCATGGCGCCCTCCAGGCGGTAATGTTGCTGAGGAAAGATGGTACCACGAGGACGAGTTTTCCGTACAAATTACAATGTGGACATGAACAGGCTGACTGTCACTTCAATTTTGCCGCTCTGCATTTTTGCGCAAAGCGCCTTCGCGCAGGCTCCGGATTCAGGCGGTCTACAGGCGCTGGTGACGGAGATTCATCAACTGCGGCTGGCTGTGGAGCGCGCCGGCGCGGCCACGCCGAGGATCCAGATCACGCTGCAGCGGCTGCTGTCACAAGAGCAGAAAGTGGCGCGGATATCCGAGCAACTGACGCAAGTCCGGAAGCAGATTGCCGGGTCCGAACATAATCCATTCATGGCAATGATGGAGAATGTGAACACGAAAATCGAGCAGGAGCAGGATGCGAGCCACAGAAAGGCGATGGAAGAGCAGCTTCGTGCGTTTAAGATCGCACAGGAACAGCAGACGCGAATGATGCAGCAATTGAGGGCGGAAGAGGCGGAATTAGCGGGTAGCTTGCGTTTGGAGCAAGCGAAGGCGGATGAGTTGAACGATCATCTGGCGGCGTTGGAGCGAAGTCTGGATGTTGCGGTGGTGAAGTGAACTTTGCGTGTGGAAGTGGGGTTAATCAGGTACTACCAGTTTTGCGGCGGCGGATAGCGATGTAACGCGGGCCCATGCGGGGTGATCCGGGGGGCGTTCGGCGTAATGGTGGTCGATCAGGATGGTCTGGCAGCCGGCGCCGGCGCCGGCGTCGATGTCGCGCCAGCGGTCGCCGATCATGTAGCTGGCGGCGAGGTCGATGTTGTGCTTTTGGGCGGCCGCGAGAAGGAGGCCGGGCTTGGGTTTGCGGCACACGCAGTGGTCTGGATCGTCGTGGAAGCAGGTGAAGATGCCGTCGATGGGGAGAGCGGCGCGCAGGGCCGCGTCGAAGGCTTCCATGGTGTCCATGGATGCGGTTCCACGGGCGACATCGGGTTGATTGGTCACGACAATCAGCAGGTAGCCGGCGTCCTTCAACCGGCGCAGGGCCTGGGGGGCGTCCTCCACGATGCGGAACTCTTCCAGGGTGCGCGGGGGGTACGGTTTGCCGCCGCGGACGATGGCTTCGTTCAGCACGCCGTCGCGATCGAGGAAAACGGCTCTTACTTTACCGATTCCCACTTGGTCTGTTCCTGCTTCAATGCGGGATGAGAAACCAGCAGGTGCCACACCACGGCCTGGAACGCTTCCGAGTGCGGCGTAACGTGAACCGGGTTTACCACGGGTATCAATACGCAGGCGTCGGCCACCTGCGAGGTGTAGCCGCCGTCGCGGCCCACGATGCCGCCTATCTTGGCGCCGATTTCCCGGGCGTATTTCAAGGCTTCCACCAGATTGGGGCTGACGTTCTTTTCGAGGTTCCCGCCGCCCACGGAGAAGACCAGCAGCATGTCCTTGGATGTGAGGCGGCTGGTCCGCAACCATTTTTCGAAGATCGTGGCCCAGCCTTCGTCATTGGTGCGAGCAGTGATCTCGCTGACGTTATCGGTGGGGGCGTAGGCTTCGATTCCGGTGATCTTGCGGAAATCGTTCACGGCGTGGGAGGCGTTGCCGGCGCTGCCTCCGACGCCGAGAATGAACAGGCGGCCTCCGGCGCGGCGCGTTCCGGCGAGCAGGACCACAAGCCGGTCAATCGCGGCGGTGTCCAGTTTTTGGATAATCTCCGAAGCTTCGTTCAGGAACTGGCGGGTGAAGTCCATAAGTGTACGGAGCGGCGCGAGCGGAGCCGGTGGGCCCAGAGAACGGCGCGCGGCGCGATGCGGATCAGCGCCAGCACGGTTGCAAGCTTGCGATTGTGAAAGTAGGCCTGGGCTTGCCGCAGATAGCTCACCGCTTCTTCCATGCGGCCGGCTTCAAAAGCCGCCTTGCCCTGCGCGAAGGCCAGCTCGGCGCGGAATCGTTCAGACTGCTTGTCCACCAATTCGATTTCGTCCGGTGTCAGATCCATGGTGCGCTTTACTTTTTCGTAGAGGTCCAGGATGCCGAGCCAGGCGGCCTCGATGTTCGAAGAGAGGCTGGCGTCGTGCTTGCGATAATGCATCAGGACCTGGCGATGGTAGGTGAACTTGCCGCCGGCTTTGGCGAGGCGCAGCCAGAGATCGAAATCCTCGCAGCGGCGCTGGCTGGGGTCGAAGCCGCCTACCTTGAGCAGAGCTTCGCGGCGCGCGGTGGAAGATATGTTGACATTGCACTGGAGCGCGATGAGACTGGCGAAGTTCACTTCGCCGCTGGATGGCAGCAAGTCCATGCTGTTGCGGCCGGCGTCGGCGGTGTTTCCGAAGAGACGCGCGTTGCAATAGACCACGTCGAGCGACGGGTCGGCCTGAAGCATTCCGATGTGGGTTTCGAGGTATTTGGGTTCCCAGAGATCGTCGGCGTCGAGCAGCGCCACGTACGGCGTGGTGGCGGCGAGCAGGCCGGTGTTTCGGGCGCCGCCGGGGCCCGTGTTTTGGTCCTGTTTCAGGTAGCGGATGCGAGCGAGGTAAGGCGCGAGAGCGTGCTCCAGGTTGACCGTATCGGGGCAACAGTCGTTGATAACGATTACTTCGTAGTCGGTGTAAGTCTGGCGGAAGACGCTGTCGAGGGCGTCGGCGATGTAGGCCGTCACGCGGTAGGCGGGCATGATTACTGTGACGGTGGGCACCAGGTTAATTATCGGATATTGGGACGGCCGGGGACATGGGATGGCCCTGTGACTACGGCTCTAGCAAGAAGTTTGTGGTGGCGTCGAGGAATATGTCTAAGCGATCATGGTGGACCCAGTGGCCGGCGCTGGGGACTCTTACGACGCGGTAGTTTTGAATGGATTGGGCGCGGCCATCGAGTTCGGGGTCGGGCATCCAGCTATCTTCGCCCCAGAAGAGCAGCACCGGGCATGAGATCTTGCCGACGATTTCCTTGAGGTCGTCGAGGTTCTGGCCGTAAGGCGGGAAGGCGCGGGCATAGTTGTCGAATTTCCAGATCAAGGAGCCGTCGGCGTTCCAGTTGGTGCCGTGCAGGGTGAGGTGGCGCGCCACTTCATCGGAGAGATTGGGATTGGCCTCCTTCATGCGAGCCACGGCGGCGTCCAGGCTGGGATATGAGTGCGGTTCGCGATGCTCCAGCTTGCGGACGGTTTCAATCCAGTTGCGCACGCGCTCGGAAGCGGGGCGGTGGACGCGATGGCTGGCGGGCAGTCCCATGCCTTCAATAGCCACGGCTTTCTTGACGCGCCCGGGATATACGCCTGAGTAGAGCAGCGTAATTACGCCGCCGAGGGAGTGGCCGACGATGTGAACCTGGGGCTCGTCGATGACATCCACCAGGGCCGAGAGATCGAGGATGTGCTCGGCGATGGAATAGAGCGCGCCGGGCGCCCAGGCACTGTTGCCGTGGCCGCGCAGATCGAGCGCATACACGTGAAAGTGCTCGCGCAGGCTGCGCGCAACCCAATCCCAATTGCGGGCGTGATCGAGGCCGCCGTGCACCAGCACCAGCGCGGGTTTTCCATCTTGCCCCCAGTCCCAGAACTGGAGCTTGAGCCGGTGGGAGTAATAGAAGTGAGAGATGGGTTCCAAGCTTCTATCGTAGATGCTTGGCGCTTACGGCTGTAATTGGGCAACGGGAACGGGAGAAGATTCGAAACTGTAGCCGAATCCGCGGGCGGAGCGGATGAAGGCGGGGCTGGCGGGATCGGCTTCAACTTTGTGGCGCAGGCGGAGGATGTAGACGTCCACTGTGCGGTCCGTCACAGCGCGGTCATGACCCCACACGGCGTCCAGCAACTGGGCGCGGCTGAACACGACGCCGGGGCGGCTCATCAGGTACTCGAGGAGCCGGAACTCGGTGGCGGTGAGGCTGACCTCAGATCCGTGCAAGGTGACGCGGCAGCTGGAGCGGTCTAATTCGAGAGGACCGGAACGCAATTGGCGAGCGGGAGGAGCCTGGGTGCGGAACTGATTCTTGACGCGCGCGATCAATTCGCGGATGAAGAACGGCTTCACCATATAGTCATTCGCGCCGAGCTCCAGGCCGACGATGCGGTCGGCTTCCGAGACGCGGGCAGTGAGGAAAATCACGGGTACGTGGGCCAGCTCGGAGTGATTGCGGATGGCCTTGCAGATGTCGAGGCCGTCGGCGTCGGGGAGCATGATATCCAGGATGACAAGATCAGGCCGCTCGCGGCGGAACAGTTCGATAGCGCCTTTGCCGGTCTGACTGCCGGCGACGGCGAAGCCTTCCTTGGCGAGATTGTATTTGAGCAACTCGAACAGGTCGGAATCGTCTTCGATGACTACGATCTTCTTCATTTGTGCTGCTTTCAAGGTAACCCGATTTCAGTTACAAAAGCGTGACGGATGGGTTAAGGAACGATACCAGGCAGAGGGAGCTTCAGGGTGAAGCGGGAGCCTCTTCCAAATTCGCTTTCGACGGACACTTCGCCGCCCATTTGCTCGACGGCATGGCGCACAATGGCGAGGCCGAGGCCGGTGCCGCCGGTATCGCGGGAACGGGCTTTATCGGCGCGGTAGAAGCGCTCGAAAATACGCGGGAGATCTTGCGAGGAGATTCCGACGCCGGTGTCCGCGACGGTAACCAGGGCCCAACTACCCTCAACGGCGGCTTCCAGGCGCACTTCACCGCCGGGGCGATTGAATTTGACGGCGTTATCCAGGAGATTCGAGAAGGCCTGCTCCAGCCGCAGTTCATGGCCGAGCACCTGGACCTGGGGCAAATCGCCGTGCAGCAAGCGCACCTGGTGCAATCGCGCGCTGGTTTCGACGGTGTGCAAGGCGGTTTCGAGCGCGGCGCGCAGGGATACGGCATGCGGCTCGGGGCGCAAGGCATTGGACTCGATTTCGGACAACGCGAGCAGGTCCGACGCGATGTTGTTTAAGCGGATGGCCTGGGAAAGAATCACCTCGACGAATTTGCGATTATGTTCGCGATCCTCGAGCCCGCCTTCCAGCAAGGTTTCGGCATAGCCTCGAATGGAGGCGAGCGGAGTGCGCAGCTCATGCGAAACGTTGGCGACAAAATCGCGGCGGACGCGCTCGAGGCGTTCCAGATGCGTCATGTCGTGAAGGACGGCGATGGCTCCCTGACGGTCCGAGCCGGCCAGCGGCGCTGCATACACGTCGAAAGTGCGGTCGCCGGACGCCGAGAGGGTTACGCGATGTTCGCCGCGCGTGCCAAACACCAATACCTGCTTAACGATGTCAAACAGCCCGGGGTCGCGGGTAACTTCGAGCAGCGGCGTCTGCTCGGGCACGGGCCAAGCGGCGCCGACGGCGTGAGCAAAAAACTTGTTGCAGAAAATTACACGCAGGTCGCTATCCACCGAGAGTACGCCTTCCGCCATGCTGCCGAGGATGTTCTCGCGGCGGGCATTTTCCAGGCCGATGCGCTGGTTGAGCTCACGGATGCGCGGAGCGAGGCGGCGCAGCGAGCGCGACAAAGCCCCGAGCTCGTCATGGGACGGACGCGAAGAAGCGATATCCGATCCGAGCAGCTCTTCGGCGTAGATCCGCAGTTGGCGCGCTTGCCGCATCTCGGCCTCCCAAAGGAGCGCGCCGATCGCGGTTCCACAAAGGGTGATGAGGAGCGCGGCCACCAGCAGATCCCAGCGGAGCTCGGAGGCCACGGGAGGCTGGAGCTGATCCAGCACCGTGAAATCCAGGATGACAATCGCGGCCACCAGAAGGAGAAGAACTCCGGCTGCGATCCTTAATTTCCCTGGGTGCATGACGCCGCGAGAACTGAATATAGCAGATCGGGAGTGAAGGGCCGGGGGTGTGACGGAGCCGCGCGCGTCAGCAAGCGTGTACGCTGTGCGGGCGTGGATGGTCGGGGTTTCGGTGCGCTTCCTTACGGTCGCGGCACGGTAACGGCAACTGCCGGTAACCAGCAGCGATTTGAGCCGGGCGGACGGAGCCGCGCGCGTAAGCAAGCGTGGACGCTGTACGGGCGTGGATGGAGTGGCTTTCGTCACGCTTCCGATGGAGCGGCGCGGGCGCCTGGGCCCCGCTAGGATTCGTGGGAGCTGCGCCTTTCGGCGTGGTGGCGGACGTCGATGCCGCGCACCAGAAAGAGGACGTCTTCGGCGATATTGGTGGCGTGGTCGGCGATGCGCTCCAAATCGTGCGCGATAAACATCAGGTCCACCGCGCGAGGCACGGTGGTCCTCTCTTCCTGCATGAACGCCACCAGTTCGTTGGTCACGGATTCTTGCAGGCGGTCCACTTCGTCGTCGCTCACCAGCACCGCGCGCGCCAGTTCTTCGTCGCGCTTCACCAGAGCGTCCAGCGCCTTGTGAACCATGGCTTCGGCAAGGCTGGCCATCCTGGGAATATCGATCAACGGCTTCACCGGCGGCTCATTCATCAGAGCGAGCGAGCGCTCAGTGATGTTGACCGCCAGATCGCCCATGCGTTCCAGGTCGCCGTTCATCTTCATGGCGGCCGTGAGAAAGCGCATGTCCTTGGCCATGGGCTGATAGAGCGCCAGCAGACGCGTAGCCAGCTCGTCGATCTCGAGATCCTTCTGGTTGATGAGGGCTTCCTTCCACAGGACCTCCTTGGCCTGCTGCTCGTCGCGCTCCACCAGCGAATTTACGCTGGAATGGATGGC
>JAYTVY010000199.1:0-1842 GCA_043743755.1 Bryobacterales bacterium
GATTATTTCACGGACCCGTAAGCAAGCGTGCGCGGCCTGAAAAGGCACGGAGGATCGGCAGTCGTTACGCTTGCTTACGCGCGCGGCACCGTTAGGGATACGCATTGTTTCGATAGTGATCGATTATGGAAGCACCCCTTCAGGGCCGCGCCCGTCAGGAAGCGTAACGCGAGCCAGTAATTCCAGCACGCGGACGCTTGCTGACGCGCGCGGGTCCGTTAGCGATGGATGGTGAGCGCGGCCTGATCGGCGGCTTGCACTCCGCGGTGTTGGGCCTCCTCGAAAATCGAGAATCCGCTCAGGTCTGAGTTGGCGAAATACAACCTTGGGGGGGCAGGCGGAGGACGTGTCGACAGAAACCCCGGACTCGGGCGCCGCATAGCGTGGCCGAATCGCATGACGTCGATTCGCGATACGCATGACCGGATATCGGGATGCGCGCGCGAGAGGTCGTTCAAGATCGCTTCGCGCCAGTACGGCCAATCTTTTTCGAGCAGCAGCCGGCGAGCCTGCGCGGGCGTGTGCTCGGCCAGCGCCCAGTAGAAGGTCCAGACGGTGCGATCCTCTCGGGTGGCGAGGCTCATGTGCCGGGCATCCACGTACCCGAGGGTGGGCGAGTCATGAATCACGTTGTCCCAGGCAGGATCCTCGCCGCCTTGCGCGGGCATGCGGTCCAGCGTCAGGTTCGCCGTCAGCCACGGAGAGTAAACGAAGCCTGTAGCCTGGGGAACGCCTTCGATCAAGTAGGGCGCGAGGAACGTCGGCGCCGCGAACACAACGGACTCGGCGATGTACTCGATCTGTTCGGTGAAAACGTGCAGCCGGGTGCGGTCCGCGACGATTCGGTACACCGGGGACGCGGTGCGGACATAGCGCGCGAGCTTTTCTAGAAGCTTTCGGACCAGGAAGCCGTTGCCTTCTGGCCAGGTGAGTGGACCTTTCTCCTCTGGCTCGCGCGACGCGAAATAATGGATGCCGGCCCAGGCTGAGGTATCAGCGGCGGCCGCGCCGTAATCGTCGCGGCAGGCATAATCCATGTACCAGCGCAAAAGTGGGGAGTCGAGATGCTGCCGATCCATCCAGGCGGCCACTGTCATCCGGTCCAGTGGCGAGCTGCGCTGGACACCCGACTCCATGGGAATCGTGAACTGTCCGGATGCGCGAAATTCCTGAATGAGCTCCTGGAACCGGCGATACTGCGCATGATCGCGAGCCGTGGCGCCGATCTCGGGCTCCAGCCCTTCTTGCCAGCGGCCGTAAACGAAGAGCCGCTCTTGCGGGGCGAAGCAGAGCGCGCGGTCGTCCCATTTGCCGTCGCGCGAAACTCCTAATTCTTCGAGCAGCTCGCGGACCAGGCTCCGGCCCCGCGCAGGCACTGGTAAATAGTGAGCGGCCCACGGAAACCGGGAGATTTCATTTTCGCCCCAGCGCGAGTTGCCGCCGGCTTCGGGCTCCATTTCGAGCAGAACGAAATCGTGAAAGCCGCGCTTGTCTAACCGCCAGGCTGCGCTTAGCCCGGCGATTCCACCGCCGACGATGACGATGGGGATTCGGATCTGACGCGGCGGCGCAGTGAATGGCGCATGATCGCGCAGGCGATGGCCCAAGGGAAAAGCATCGTGTACAAATCCGCCATCCATGCGGCGCTCGGCTTTGGCAGTGAGCCCCACGAGGGCCGAGCAGACGCCGGCATTGAAGAACTTGCGGCGCGTCAGCGAGCGATGTCCTTCCATTCGCGCTCGTAGTAACGGACCAGAATCTGATCGTTCAAGTGGTTGGCTTCCACGGGAATTGGGAGCATGTCGACCGGGAAGACGAAAAGCTGGCTCAGGTTTGAGGTAG
>JAYTVY010000200.1:0-3946 GCA_043743755.1 Bryobacterales bacterium
GGAAGTGACCGGCACTACAGTGGCGCCCAGCAAGCGCATCCGGAAGACGTTCAGGCGCTGCCGGCGCATGTCTTCTTCGCCCATGTAGACCGTGCAGTCCAGGCCGAAGAGCGCGCAGACGGTGGCGGTGGCCACGCCGTGCTGGCCGGCTCCGGTTTCGGCGATGATGCGCCGCTTGCCCATGCGCCGCGCGAGCAGGGCCTGGCCCAGGCAGTTGTTGATCTTGTGCGCGCCGGTGTGCAGCAGATCCTCGCGCTTGATGAAAATGCGCGCGCCGCCCAGATCTTCGCTCAAGCGCTTCGCATAATACAGCGGTGTGGGACGGCCCGCGTAATTCGCGAGCAGATCCTTCAGCTCGGTTTGGAAGCCGGAATCGTGCCGGGCTTCGAGATAGGCCTGCTCGAGTTCTTCCAGCGGCCCCATGAGAACTTCGGGGACGAAGCGTCCGCCGTAAGGTCCGAAGTGGCCGCGCGAGTCGGGCTGCTGGGGGGTCACAGGCCGCTCCGAAGCGCGGCTGCGATGAATTTACGCATTTTATCGTGGTCCTTTTTTCCGGGGGAGGCTTCGATTCGCGAGCAGGCATCCACGCCCCAGGGGCGCGCCTGCTCAATGGCCTCTTCGACGTTGTTTTCGTCGAGACCTCCGGCGACTATGATTTTTTTTGGCACATCACGGGCCAGCATCCATGGAAAAGTCTTGCCGGTACCGCCGTGGAGGCCGCGAGTGAACCCATCGAGCAGGAACGCCTCGGCAACGGGGTCTTCCAGCATGCTTATGTCGGTGTCGCCGGTCACGGGCCAGGCACGCCACACGCGCAGCGTGGAGGATGAGGCAGCGCCGTGAACCTGCGCGACGTCCAGCCCAACCTCGATACCGATACGCGCGATGGTTTCATCGCTTTCGTCGACAAAGACGCCAACCTTGATGATTTCGGCGGGAAGCTTTTCGGCGATGAGGGCCGCGCCGGTGGGAGCGATGTAGCGCGGGCTGTCGCGGTAAAAATTGAAGCCGATGGCGTGCGCTCCGGCTTCGATAGCGGCCAGCGCGTCCGCCTGTGTGGTGATGCCGCAGACTTTGACCATCATGAGAGCAGCTCTCGCAGGGCGGCGGCGGGGTCGGGCGATGTCATGAGATGCTCGCCCACCAGGAAGCCGTGATATCCGGCGGCGCGCAGGCGGCGAATATCGCCTGCGGTTTGGATGCCGCTCTCGGCGATTCGGATCGCATCGATGGGAATTTGCGGAGCGAGGCGCAGTGACGTTTCGAGGTTCACCTCAAAGGTGTGCAGGTTGCGATTATTGACTCCAACGATTCGCGCGCCCGAGGCAACGGCGAGACGCAGATCGTCTTCATCGTGCACTTCCACCAGCGCGGCCATGCGGTACTGTTCGGCGAGCTCGCGGAAATTGCGGAGCTCGGTTTCGGTGAGGATGGCGGCGATCAGCAGGATGGCGTCGGCGTGATGGGCGGCAGCTTCGACGACATGCACGCCATCAATGGTGAAATCCTTGCGGAGGATTGGCAGGCTGGCGGATGCGCGGGCGGCTTCGAGGTGGTCGAGGCTCCCCTGGAAGTAGGGCTGGTCGGTGAGAACACTGAGCGCGGCGGCTCCTCCGTGCTGGTAGGCGCGCGCGGTGGCGGCGGGATCGAAGTGGGGCGCGAGGATGCCTTTGCTGGGCGACGCTTTCTTGATTTCGGCGATGATGGCGGGGGCTGCGAGCGCGGCGGCAAAATCGCGGCGCGTGGCGACGGAATCCGCGGCGGCGCGGTCTAGCGAGGGCGTGCGGAGCGGCAGGAATCGGCGTTTGGACTCGACGATTTCGGCCAGGATGTCGGGGATTGCCTTCACCATCGCGGGAATCTTCATTGTAGGACAGGGCCGTGCCCTGTCACCGGGGCGCCACGGGCACACGATAATATCGGATGTATGCGTGTGTTGATTGGGGTGGTTTTATGTCTCTCGGCGTTTGCGCAGAAGCCGGTGCGGGCGCTGGTGGGCGGGACGCTGGTTGACGGATACGGCGGGACGCCGTTGCGGCACAGCGTGATTCTCATTGAAGGCGAGAGGATCAAGCAGATTGGGCAGGTGGGACAGCTTGCGGTTCCGGCGGGGGCGGAGGTAGTTTCCACGGCGGGGATGACGGTGCTTCCGGGGTTGTGGGACATGCACGTGCATCTGATGCTCAACGGGCACGCCGATTACGATCACTGGGACAAGACGTATCCGCCGCAAATGGAATCGGTGATTATGCCGGCGTCGGCGAAGCAGCTGCTGCTGGCCGGAATCACGAGCGCGCGCGATCTGGGCGGACCGCTCGAAGCCAGCATCCACGTGCGCGATTCGATCAACGCCGGCCGATTGCCGGGGCCGACGCTCTACGTATCGGGGCCTTTCCTGCAACACGCGGCGTATCCGGGGACGGACTACTTTCGCTGGGGCGTCCAAGGCGCGGAGGACGCGCGGGCCAAGGTTCGCAAGCTGGCCGATGCGGGCGTAAATTGCATCAAGCTGATCGATCAAGACGAGATGAGCGCGGAAGAAGTGCGCGCGGTGGTGGATGAGGCGCACAAGCACGGCCTGCCGGTGGTGGCGCACGCGCACCGGCCGAACGAGATTCGCGCCGGACTCGAGGCGGGGGTGGACGATTTCGAGCATACCGGGATGGCCACCGCGCCCGAATATCCGCCGGATATCATCGCGTCGATCCGGGCGCGCACGGCGCGGTCTAACGCTGGGCCGCTGTGGTGGACGCCGACCATCGAAGGCCTGTTCAACTACGAATACATTCGGGATCATCCGGAAAAGCTGGACGATCCTTCGTGGCACGAAGGACTGACGCCCGACATCATCGCCGATATCCGGCAATCGCTGGCGCATCCGGAGCGGCTGGCATACTTCCAGATCACGCCGCTGCGGCGGCCGACGCTGGCGCGCAAATTTCAGCAGCTGCGCGAATCGGGCGTGGTGCTGCTGATCGGAACCGACAGCGGGATTCCAATGAAGTTTCACAGCCAGTCGACGTGGAATGAGCTGGACGTGTGGGTCCACCGGCTGGGCGTGGATCCGATGGAGGCAATTCGCGCGGCCACTTATTGGCCTTCGGTGGCGATGAAGGCCGACAAGGATTCGGGTACGGTGAGCGAAGGGAAATACGCGGACATTATCGCGGTGCGCGGGGATGTGCCGCGGTATATCGATCTGCTGCAGAGGGTGGATGTGGTGGTGAAACGGGGGAAGCGGTGGAAGTAGGGCGCGTGGTGCTGGGACTGATGTTCGCGACGTTGGCCGCGCAAGCGGAGTCGTGCGTAATTATTGAAACGGTCGGATTCAAGAACGCCGTGGTGGAGACCGGCCCGCACGGGCTCCGGCCGGCGCGGACGTTCCGGTTCAAGGCGGGGAGTGCGTGGAACGGCGATACGGATCCGGCCGCGCATGACTGGCAGGCGAGCATCAAACGCGATGTGGTGCTGCGGCCCGAGCCGGGCTACACGGTGCGAATTCTGACCGTTCTAGACACGCACGTCGCGGACGGGGAAACGCAACTGTACGTGCTGGGATTCGAGTGCGACGACGGGCATGTCAAGCGAGTTTTCGACGAGGCGGGGGAGCGCATGCGGGTGGAGCGGCTGGCGAAGGACGGGATTGTGCTGTCATTCACCACGCGGCAAGATCCGCCGGTAAAAGGAGAAATCGTGGACGTCCGGCGCGTGCGGTTCGCGCGGGATGCTTCGCGGCACGCCTACGTCCGGCGCGAGGGAGCCAAGCCTCCACCGGATTTCAAGATCCCCGAAAAAACCGCGAAGTGAACGTGCGGGCACACTTCGGCTTCGGGCTGTGTGAACCGGGAACTGCTGTCCTAAATAGGGCGCCCTTATCGAAGAATTAGAAGCCCGCTCGACTGGCTACCACTGGATGCTCAGTGGCCACGCGCTAGCGAGTTGCCGT
>JAYTVY010000201.1:0-7635 GCA_043743755.1 Bryobacterales bacterium
GCGCGCGGAGGATCAGGTCACCGGCAACTCCGGCCGGCTGGCGCAGGTGTTCGTGAACCTGCTGCGCAACGCCCTCTACGCGATTCAGCCTTCGGGTAAAATTGGGGTTCAATCGAGACGGCTCATTCGGAACGGAAAGCCCTGGATCGCCGTCACAGTAGAAGATGATGGCCCTGGAATTCCCGCGGACGTGCTGCCTGATCTCTTTGAGGCGTTCGTGTCCACGCGCCTGGACGCTCGGGGGACGGGATTGGGATTGACCGTGACGGAAGGCATCGTTCACCAGCACGGCGGCGCGATCTCAGCGGCCAACCGGCCTGGCGGCGGCGCGTGTCTGGAAGTGCTGCTGCCTCCCGCGAGGCCCTTATGAAATCCCCCTCCGAGCCGATAGCCGGCGCGCCCGCGTACCTCAACGGCCACGTGGATGTGGCCCTGCTGGATGACGACCCCGATTTTCGCACTTACCTTGAAGATGCGCTGAAACCCGAGGGCTACGCGGTTCGCGCCTTCGCTCATCCCGATGAGTTGTTCGCCTCTTGCGAGCAGCGGGTGCCCAATATCGTGCTGCTGGACATGAAGATGGGTGAATTTCGCGGCGAAAAAGTCCTGGAACAGCTGCTCGCGTCGCATCCCGCGCTGTGCGTCATTATCGTAACCGGATACCCCTCGCTCGAGGACATGCGGGCCACCTTCAAGCTCAAGGTATTCGATTACATCGCCAAGCCTTTTTCGCTCGCCCAGCTTCGCCAGACACTGCGCAATGCGGTGGAGAAATTCGGTTTCGGGCGCACCCAGCCGGACCGCCTCCGCGAGCGCCTGGGACATAGGATCAAGATGCTGCGCGTAGGGCGCGACTGGTCGCTGAAGGATCTGGCCGCCGCCACGCGCTTGAGCGTCAGCCAGATCAGCAGCATCGAGCGCGGCGCAAATCTGCCCAGCATTGAGAGCTTGCTGGCCATTTGCCGCGCCTTCGAAAAACGCCCGTCGGAGGTTCTGGCGTCCATCGAGTTTTAAGCGATGGACCCCGGCCACGCGCTCGCACTGCTCTCCTCTTTCTCGCCCGCGCCAGAGGAAGAAAAGTCCCTCGAACTCTTATTCGCTCTGCTGGAGCATTCGACAACGCCCTTCTCGCGCGACTATTTCACGCCGGGCCATATCACCGCTACGGCTTTAGTCTTCCATCCGCACCGGACTCGCGTGCTGCTGATCCATCACCATCGTCTGCAGCGTTGGCTGCTGCCGGGCGGTCATATCGAACCGGACGACGCCACACTGGCCGGTGCGGCGCGCCGCGAGGCGATGGAAGAGACCGGCATTGCCCTCGCGGACACCGGCGCCGCCCCGTTGGCTGGTATCGACGTGCATGCGATTCCGCCCAAGCGGGGCGAGCCGCTCCACCTGCACCATGATCTGATCTTTGCCTTCTACGCCACCTCGGCGGACGTCATCCCGAGCCCGGAAGCGCCTCGGATCGAGTGGTGCGCGCCCTCCCATTTCGATCTCTACCAGGTACCCGGCGCCATCCGCCGCGCTGTTCAGCGCGTGAGCCGGCCGTAAGCGTCCGATTGCGGTCCCCCGGTTCCCACACGCGGACATTTTCTGGCGCCCGCGCTTTGTGCCATCAACCAAATAGAGCGGCAGCACAATTGCTCGAAACACTCAGCTGGAATTCCATCCCAGGAGGGTACCGTGGCCAAAGTAAAGCGAATTCGCGAGGCAATTTCCACCCCGCCCACGCCGGCGTACTGGTCCGAGCGCGAGGCTACCGGCTGGAAACCGGTTGCCGTCGAGTGGGAGCGCGCGCTGACTCCCGAAGAGACCCAGATCGGATTCGTCGAGGAAGTCCCTTTCGGGCTTCGGGTGGCTGACGACTGCATCCATCTGCAGGCGGAGCCTGTGGAAGAAGGCGCGCTGGTCGCCATGCTGGAGATGATTATCCAGGACACCCCCATCCTGAAGATGGCCGAGGAGCTGAACCTTCACGGATATCGAACGCGCGATGGGAAGCCCTGGACCCCGGGCATGGTTTTCGACATGCTGCCGCGCTTGATCGAAGTAGGCCCGCGCGTCTTTACAAGGCAGGAATGGGCCGCCCGGAGGAGCCGGCTCCTCCAGGCGATTTAAGCGGCGCGATTAGGGGTGCAGGCCTTGGACGCGGTTGGCAGCGCATGCACGTCCGGATAACTGTACGCATGCTGGAACGCGCTCGACGGACTTTCCCGCGTAAACCATTGCAGCAACGCTTCGGTCTGAGGGTGGTAATGGAAGCCATCCACCGTGATCGGGAATGCCGGATGCGCCAGCACTTCCACGGGATCGCCCGTTTCCAGGTTGTTCTGGCACACTCCCGATCCGTCGGGGAACTGCCAGGGCGGCGTGAGGTTGTTCACGAACGGATCGTCCAGCCACTCGGAAATCTCATGGCTGAGCGGCAGCACGTCGGCAATCTCCGGGTTCAAGAAGAGTCCTGGATCTAGCCACGAGGCGGTCGCGAAGGTCTGAACGAAATGGGTGTTGCCTTGCACCGCCGTCTCAAATGCCGTGTGAAAGCCTATGACACAGCAATTGCCAAGGTTTCCTTCGTAGAAAGCCGCGTTCCGCGTCAGCGCGATGGTCAACTCCTTTACGTCCATCGGCTCCAACTGCACGATCATATTCAATTGGGACAGGAAGAAGTTGAAGTCGATCAACGCAAAAAACGGCCCTCCTGCTTGTATCTGAAACCCGATGGACGCCCCGAACGGAACTTCAATCTGCACCGGCGTCAGCATCCGCGGGCGATTGATCGTCGTGTCCAGTCGTCCTTCATGACATTGAAGAACTCCGCCCTCTGCACCGCATCCCCGAACTGGGTGAACCCCGTGCCGTAGCCGGCATTTTCATAATTCGGCGAATTCAGCACCAGCGGAAAGAACGAAATCGAAATCAGCGCGGTGTCCACGCGCGTAGTGTCGCCCTTGCGCGGATCGCCGCCTGCCATCGTGTATGGGAATGTCGTTGCGTTGAACGTGAATGAGTCTTCGTGCCGGCTTGGGCGCCGCGACTTCCGAGTCGGAAACTTTGACCTGTGAGGAAGGTTACTCACTGGCCTTGAATCGTCGCGCAATACCGTCGCATCACTTAAGGCATGAGCAAACTTACAGGAAAGATCGCACTCGTCACCGGTGCATCCAAAGGAATTGGAGCCTCCATCGCGGAGCACCTCGCCGCCGAAGGCGCGTCCGTTGTTGTGAATTACGCCACCAGCAAATCAGGCGCCGATGCCGTGGTGAAGCGAATCACGGACAAAGGGGGCAAGGCGATTGCTGTCCAGGCCGATGTCTCCAAGCCGCGGGACATCACGCGCCTTTTGGGCGAGACCAAGGCCGCTTACGGAAAGCTGGACATTTTGGTGAACAACGCCGGTATTTATGAGTTCGCTCCGCTGGATTCTATTACCGCCGAGCACTTCCACAAGCAATTCGATCTCAATGTACTGGGACTGCTGCTCACCACGCAGGAGGCCGTTAAGCTGATCGGCGCGGAAGGCGGCTCAATCATCAACATCAGTTCCATCGTGGGTCCCATGCCTCCGGCTACCGCCGCTGTATATAGCGCGACGAAAGCGGCCGTGGACGCCGTTACCGTCGCACTCTCAAAGGAGCTCGGGCCCAGGAACATCCGGGTAAATTCACTCAACCCTGGCATGGTGGAAACCGAAGGCATTCAGGCCGCGGGCTTCGCGGAAAGCGACTTCCGCAAGATGTTGGAGTCCCAAACGCCCCTGGGCAGCCGCATCGCGCAGCCTCAAGACATAGCCCGCGCCGCGGTGTTCTTCGCTTCGGGCGATGCCGGTTGGGTAACCGGCCAGACGCTGATCGTCGCCGGCGGCTTGCGTCAATAGCCGTCCCGTCACTGAGCGGCTTTGGGTCTGATCTTCAGCAAGATTGGCTGGCTAGCCGTATACAGCGTTTGCAGCCCGGATCGCGTTTCGATGGCGCCTCCGACGTAGATCAGTTGCTCGATGGGCTCGGCCGACGCGAGCGCCTGAATCGTGAAGGCGCGCCGGGTTTCATTTTCGTTGATCAAAACGCCGTTCAGCCCGATATCGAGCACCAGCACGCGCGGCGGCAGATTACGCACCGATACCGGCACGCGCCCGCCGAATCCGTTGTGGCGCTGGACATCCACCGTGACCTCGGCTGTGCCGCCGGGTTCAAGAACGATCTCGCGCGTCTCGGAGGTCATGGTGAGATCGGGCGGTGGCATCAGGGAAATCAGCTTTAAATTATCCGGCGCGTCGGCATTGTGCGCCTGCGCGCCGGAGCGCCCCGTTACCCTGAGTGGCGCGGCGCGGTCGAGTTTGGCGCCAGCGTCGGCACTGAGCAAAATCGTCGTGGACACTTGCCCGGCGGCGATGCTTCCGGCGCTGGCGTGGATTCCAGGCGGAAGATCGTTCAGCGCGATCTGAATCGCATCCTCAAAACCGTCCATCCGGAACGCAGTCACGTTGATGGGAATGCAGCCTCCCGCGGGAATACTGGGATTGCGAGGGCTGACGCTTAGCCGGAAATCGGGACGCGGCTCGCGCACATTCAGGCGATACGCGAAGTCATGCCCCGCCATGTTGCGGACATCGCGCAGATGCACGCTATACTCGCCGTCGGCGGGAGCGGTGAAATGAACCAGTGAGTCCTTGCCGTAACCCGGGCCCCCATCGTCGTTCTGATAGTACAAGCGCACCAACGGGAGGCCGTTCGCGGAAAACTTCGCGCCGTGTGGATGGATTTGGACCTTGTAAACGGCCTTGTCAACCGCATGGGCTTCCGTGGTGGTGTCAAAAAACGCGATTCGTTGTCCGCCGAAGCTTTCGAAGACGGCATCGTCGTCAGGGCCTTTGGGATCCGCCTCAAAGCGCAAAATCTCGCCCCCGATCATCACGTAATCGCCGACATGGAAGCCCATCGCCGACTGCAGCCGGATATTCCGCGAGGAGGAATCGCGTTCGGCTAGCGTGGTGTTGGTCTCCAGCACCGGGCGGACCGTGGCCCGTTCAATCGGCTGCGCGTTCGCATCCAGGATTTCGACAAATGAATCCAGCGGCGAGCCGAGCCGGCGCGAGTTCACTTCGAAGACCAGCTTCTGGCCTTTGCGGGCGTGGAATTTGTAGGAGTGCCCGGCCTTTGATTCCAGCCGTCCATTGATGGTCACCGGCACCGGGATAGCGGCATTCGCGCCTGCTCCGTCCATCTCGGGATCGCGGCCCAGGGCCAGGGAGAACTGGTTGAACGAGTGGCCAACGCGCAAGCGGAGCGAATCTTCCGAGTCCGGCGTCGGATCGCCCTTGACGGATAGCTTCGCGGGCACATTCCAGCCGTCGAGCGCTATCTCGCGCGTCTTTCCCAGCTGTACGCCCAGGGGCCACGCGTGCGCGACCAGCGGAAAATTGCCCACTTTGATGCGGTAAAAATGGCTGTTCTTGCCGCTCTTGGCGTAGTCCGCGACGCGGATGTAGAAGGAGCCGGCCTTCTCGAACTTGTGCGCGAATCGGATCGCGTCCATGCCCCCGGCGCCGCCGAATTCCTTTACGACGGACTGGTCCTCGGCCAGGATCGTCACAACCGGCTCCAGCGTCGATCCAATCAGCGCCGCGCCGTTCTCGAATACCAGCTCTTCGCCGGCGTCTACTTTGATCTTGTAGAAATCGACATCGCCCGGCTTCGAGATCGTGCCCGCCAGAATCGTGGGCAAGAAGCACTCGAACGCATTCTCAGGCGTGTCGTTGGGTTCCTTGTCCGGGCTTTCCCCATAGTAAGGCTCGATCAGAAAACGGCCCTCGGGACTGGTGCCCAGCGGAGTCTGGAGACGAAAGCGCACTGGCCCGATCTCGGCGTCCGGCGATACTTCGATCTCCACCGTTACTTGATTGCGCGGCGGCAGCGGGCCCAGATCGATTGTCGATAGCGTGCCATTCGAGCCCAGGCGAACATCGGAGAGATCCGGGAGTTCCTTCACCCGCAGGATGCGGCCCGTGACGCCCGGCTCGCTGAAATAGATCGCGCTGGACCTGCCGAGATTGAGACCTTCCACCGTCATCTCGACTGACGTGCCGCGCGCGACGCCGATAGGCGAGACCGAGTTCAGCGTCGGCGGCGTGGTGCGGTTGCCGGAGGGATGGTCGCTGGTGGACGCGGCGAAAAGGGCCACCGGTACGGCGATCAGCAGCGAGGTTTTGTTCATCGGTTTGCCATGTTTTGGTTAGCGGCCGGAGCCGGAGTGAGTTCCCAGGTGCCATCGAAGCGGCCGGCCGCGAAGTTCTTGCCGTCTGGAGAAAATTGGAGGCCGTAGGCCCAGTCCGATTCGGGCCAGGACTTCAGCTCGGTCAGGTCCTTGGCTCGATACAGTTTCACGGTGCGGTCCGCCGAGGAAGACAGCAGCGTCGCTCCATCGGGTGACCATGCCAGCTTCAGTATCGCGTCCTCGTGCGCGATGAGCGTATTCTCCAGCGAGCCGGATTTGTCGGCCAGCGTCCAGATGCGGATGCTCTTGTCGAGTCCGGCGGCGGCAACGCGGCTGCCCGTTGGATCCAGCGCCAGCGTGTTGATCCCGTCCTGCGATTCAGACAGTGTATACAGGCGCTCGGCGGTGGCAACGTTCCAGATTTTGACGGTGCGGTCCGCGGCGCCCGAAATCAAACGCTGCCCATCCCGCGTGAATGCGATTGCGTAGACGGCGTCAATATGGTCTTTATAAGTTCGTATTTCCTTCTCGGCGGCCAGATCCCAGAGTTTCACAAGCTTGTCATAGCTTCCGCTGGCCAGCGTGCGCCCATCCGGCGAAAACGCGATGGCATAGATGGAATCGGAGTGGCCGCGCAGAGTGTGCAGCAGTTTGCGCTGGGCAACATCGAAGACCAGCACTTCGCCCGAGCGCGCCGGCAGTCCTCCGGCGGCGGCCAGTTGGGCGCCATCGCGGGAAAACGCAACCGAGCGCACGGCGTCGGCCGCGCCCGTGAGAGTCGCCACCGTTTGCTTCGTGGCGGCATCCATCAGCCGTACTTCACGGAATCCGGCAAAGGCGATCAGCTTGCCGTCGGGACTATACGCGAGATCGTAGATCGTGGCGCGCGGTTGCGACTTGGGAGCAAGCTTAGGGAATGTCGCAGCCACCGCTGCTTCCGTTGGCGCGGGCGCGCCCGCGTCGATCCAGGCTTTGATCGCCGCGGTCTCCTCCAAGGAAAGCTTCGTGTTATCCATCGGCATCGCGGGCGCAAGTTTGCCCGTGATCATTTGATACAGGCGGCTCTCCACGGCGCTACCGGCGACAATGATTTTCCCGTGATTGCCGCCCTGCTGGATGCCGTCGTAGGTTTCAAGATTGAGGCTGCCCATTTTCACCGACGTTGCGTGGCACCCGTAGCAGCGTGCCGCGAAGATGGTCGCGACGTCCCGATAGGCGGGAGCCGCGATGGTCACCGACGAAATCATGACCGCGCCCACGATTACGCGCACGTTCGCGCCAACATTCGCGCCCACGTTCGCGCCAGCATTCGCGCCCACGTTCGCGCCAACGGAGCCGCGCGCGTCAGCAAGCGTACGTCTCCCGAACAGGCGCAAAAAAAGGCGCAGCCGTTCGCTCCCTGACGGTCGCGGCGCC
>JAYTVY010000202.1:0-4780 GCA_043743755.1 Bryobacterales bacterium
ACTTCGCTGTTGCGATGCCGTTCGAGTTCTCAGCCGATTCCAAAATGTTGTCCATGCTGGATCGAAACCGATACCCGCGTACCGCGCTGCTGGAATCGCTGATCCGGTTCATCGCAACCACCCTTCCGCTGGAGTAAACCGGAGATCCATGAACCGAATCATTGCATGCCTGACCATGACGTTTGCGGTGGCAGCTCTATGCACCGCTCAGAGCGACACCAAAATCGACAAGAAGAAAGCCGAAGCCGAGCTGACAGCCAACGAGAACAAGTTCTGGGACGCCGTTCAAAAGAAAGACGCCTCCGTGTTTCAGACCCTGGTAGCCGACGATGCCCGCTACGTGTCGCCCAACGGCCTGATCGGCAAGCAGCAGGCCATCCAGAACCTGGACACTTGCACCATGAACAGTTTTTCAGTGGGTGGATTCCAGATACTCTGGGCGGGCGCGGAGACGGCTATCCTCAACTACTCGGCGAAGGTAGATGCGGTGTGCGGCTCGGACGCCGTGACTTCGCCGCTGGCGGTCACCACGGTTTGGGTGTACCGCGCGGGAAGCTGGGTCGCTTTCTTTCATCAAGAAACGCCGATGAAAAACTACGTCGGCGCGGGGAGCGGAGGCTGATATACTTGCCTGAACATGAACTGGAAGCGCTACGCGATTACGGTCCTGGTGGTCCTCATCGCCGCCCACATTACCGGATTCGTGATTCACGCGATCATTCTGGCCGGCGACTACAAGGCGCTGGTATCCTCGAACCTTTACAGTTCGCCCCAGCAGTTCCAGCCGCTAGCCGCGTTTCTAACGGTGGCATATCTCGCGTTCGCTCTGGGCGCCGTGTGGATCTACGCGAAGGGCGTGCAGCCGGCGCCCGGTATGCTCACCGCCAAACAGCTCTTCTGGGAGTTTCTGAATAAGATCCTGCTCGGCGTCGTCACCGCGGCCCTCTACCGGCGCCCGGCGCGCCCATGAGACCATTCGCCGCGGCGTGCGCTGTTCTTGCGGCGTCGATCCCCCTGTGCGCCGCCACCTTGGCGGAGCGTTTTCACAAGACAGATGTCATGATCCCCATGCGCGACGGAGTGCGCTTGCATACCGAGATCTATGCGCCCCGCAATGCCCCCGCACCGCTGCCATTCCTGATCACGCGTACTCCTTACGGCCAGAATCTCGATAAACAGGGTTACAACCTGATGCTGGATCGCTATGAGGAGCTGGCGCGCGACGGATACATCTTCATCTTCCAGGATATTCGCGGACGCCACGCGAGCGAGGGCCAGTTCGCCATGATGCGCCCGCCGCGCGATCGCGCCGGCGTGAAAAGCGTGGACGAAAGCACCGACGCCTGGGATACCGTCGAGTGGCTTCTCAAGAATGTCCCGCATCACAACGGGCGGGCCGGCATGCTCGGCATCTCTTACGGCGGATGGCTCACCGTAATGGCCGCCATCGATCCGCACCCGGCCCTGATGGCGGTCTCGGAACAAGCTTCGCCCGCCGACATGTGGATGGGCGACGACTTTCACCACAACGGCGCGTTCCGGCTGAGCTACGGGCTGGAGTATTCGGTGGAGATGGAGACATCCAAGACCAACACGGCGGTGGATTTCGATACCTTCGACACCTTCGCGTGGTATCTGAAGCTGGGCCCGCTGGCGAATTTCGCCAAGAAATACGGCGGCGGCAAATTGCCCACCTGGAACGCGTTCGTCGAGCATCCCAATTACGACGAGTTCTGGTCGCGGCAATCCGTGACGCCGTATTTGAAGACGGTGACGGTTCCTAATCTCAATGTGGCGGGCTGGTTCGATCAAGAAGATTTCTACGGCCCGATGAAGATCTATGAAGAGCTGGAGAAGCACGATTCCGGTCATCGAAATTTCCTGGTGGTGGGTCCCTGGAACCACGGCGGCTGGTCCAAGGGAGACGGGCGGAAGCTGGGCCGGATCGACTTTGGAAGCGAAACAGCCGCGTATTTCCGGGAGAAGGTGCAAGCGCCGTGGTTCGCGTACTGGCTGAAGGATCAAGGCCAGATGGACTTCCCCGAAGCGCTGGTATTCGCGACGGGAACGAATCGCTGGGAGCGTTATCCGGAGTGGCCGCCGGCGCACGGAGTGGAGCGCCGCAATTTATACGTTCACGCGGACGGAGGATTGTCATTCACCGCTCCCACGCGCGAGGGGGACGGCGAGTTCGACGGTTTTACATCGGACCCCAGGCATCCGGTTCCCTACCGCCATCGCCCCATCGACACCACTTATCCGGGCCAGGCCTGGAAGGAATGGCTGGTGGAGGACCAGCGCTTCGTGGACCAGCGTCCCGACGTGCTAACGTGGTCCACCGAAGCGCTGGAGAATGACGTGAGCGTCGCGGGCGATATTGTCGCTCACCTGTTCGCGTCCACCAGCGGCACGGACAGCGATTGGATCGTCAAGCTGATAGATGTCTACCCCGAGAAAGCCGGCCCGGAGCTGGGCGGGTATGAACTGATGATCGCGAGCGAAGTGCTGCGCGGCCGCTACCGCCGCGGGTTCGTGAAGCCCGAACCCGTCGAGCCAGGCGCGGTGAATGAGTACACTATCGATCTCCACACCAACGATCACTGCTTCCTTAAGGGTCACCGCATCATGGTGCAGGTGCAGAGCACCTGGTTTCCGGTGATCGACCGCAATCCACAGAAATTCGTGGCCAACATATTCATGGCCGGCGACCAGGATTATCAAACCGCGGTGCATAAGGTGTATCGTTCCCGGCGATGGGCATCGTATGTTGAGGTACCAGTGATCCGAACGGGAGGTGGCAATGATAAAGCGCTTAATCGCCGCGTGCGCGCTGCTGGGCGCGCTGGTAGCCGGTGAGAGCCGGTTTGCATCGCTCGATGGCGCGAAGGTGCACTATACCAGCTACGGATCCGGCAAGGAAGCCGTGGTATTCATTCATGGATGGACGTGCGACCTGACGTTCTGGCGCATGCAAGCCCTCGTGTATCGGAACCGGCGGTCCATTTTAATCGACTTGCCGGGCCACGGCGCCAGCGAGAAGCCGGAGGTCGCGTACACCATGGAGCATTTTGCGCGCGGCCTGGATGCCGTGCTGCGCGATGCAGGCGTGGAGCGCGCCACCCTGGTGGGCCACAGCATGGGCGTACCGGTGGCGGTGGAGTATCTGCGTCTTTTTCCGGAGAAAGTGGCCGCCATCGTAATAGTGGACGGCTTGGTGCCCCAGCCTCCGAAGGATCCCAAGAAGCAGGCCGAACAGCGCGAGCGCATGAGCAAGATTTATAGCGCTCCGGATGCCAAGCAGACCGCGGGAAAGATGATCGCGAGCATGTTCTCGGAACACACCCCGGCCACCATGCGCGACGACATTCGCGCCAAGATGCTGGCGACGCCTTCGCAGGTGATGGCTTCGGCCATGGAAGGAATGATGTCGGTGAAGCCGGTAACCGAAGCGTGGCCCAAGCTGCCCGTGCTGGCCATCATGGCAAGGCGCGCCGATTCAAGCGCCTATCGGGAGTTTCTGCGGACCCATTTCGCTTTGAGCGACTACGTGGAGTTCGAGGGCGCCGGCCACTTCCTGATGATGGAATTTCCCGAGCGCTTCAACGCCGAACTCTTGAAAGTCCTGGGGCAGGTTAACCCGCGGGCCGAGTAGCAACCATCGCCGCTGCCGCTATCTGCCGCAGCACGTACGGCAAGATCCCGCCATTGCGATAGTACTCAGTCTCCTGCGGCGTATCGATGCGTACCTGCGCCTCGAAACTCGTCTCGGTTCCATCCGCGGCCACAGCGCGCACCCGCGCATTCTTCCCGTGGCCGATGGCCTCGCTCACGCCTTCAATTGCGTACGATTCCAGCCCCGTCAGCACCAGCGATTCACGATTCTGCCCCGGCAGAAACTGCATTGGCAGCACACCCATGCCCACCAGATTCGACCGGTGAATGCGCTCGAAGCTTTCGGCGATCACGGCGCGCACGCCCAGCAGCAGCGTCCCCTTGGCGGCCCAGTCGCGCGACGACCCCGAGCCATACTCCTTGCCCGCGATTACCAGCAAAGGCGTACGCTCCTGCTCATACCGCATAGCCGCATCGTAAATGAACAGCTTCTCGCCGCTCGGGACATGCGTAGTCCAGCCGCCTTCGGTTCCCAGCGCGAGCAGATTGCGCAGCCGGATGTTCGCGAATGTACCCCGAACCATCACCTCATGATTGCCGCGGCGCGCACCGTAAGAATTGAAATCGGCCGGCTTCACGCCCAATCCCATCAGATACCGCCCCGCGGGACTGTCCACCGGAATCGAGCCGGCCGGCGAAATGTGATCGGTGGTGACGGAGTCGCCCAGCATCGCCAGCACTCGCAGACGATGAAAATCATGGATGCTGGCGGAAGGGTCCACCATGTGATCGAAGTAAGGCGGCTTCTTGATGTAGGTGGAGTCGCCGGTCCAGTTGTATAAATCGCCGGTCGGGATGCGAATGGAATTCCAGGTGGCATCGCCGTCAAAAACCTCGGCATATTCTTTACGGAACATCTCCACGCGCACCGAGCGTTGGACTACGGCATCCACCTCTTCCGGCGCCGGCCAGATGTCCTTCAGGAAAATCTTCTTGCCATCGGCATCGATGCCCAGCGGCTCTTTCAACAGATCCAGGTCCACGCGTCCCGCCAGCGCGTAAGCCACCACCAGCGGCGGCGAAGCCAGATAGTTCGCGCGCACCAGCGAATTGATGCGCCCTTCAAAATTGCGATTGCCGCTCAGCACCGCCGCCACCACCAGCTTTT